>DAOUGM010000032.1:0-5546 GCA_034428895.1 Anaerolineaceae bacterium | reverse complement strand
GTGGTGACGCGCAAAGTGAAGGATAAATCATCCCGTCCTTCCAAATAATGGAATGTGAGGTGGGTATAAGAGGGTGGCAAATAGTCACTAAAATCACCAGAGGCATCCATAAACACCTGCAGATCCTCAGGTGTCAGAAAGAATACAATGCTCAGTGGATCAAAATAGGTATAAACATACCCTGTCTGGTACAGCGCTCCGCTGAGACTGCCGGCAGGGTTAACATTGATAATGTTGTACCTGATGCTGGTGCCCTCGGGGAACGGCTGGTTGACCAGCAAAATGATGAAAGCGAATGTCGCGAAAGTCTCGCCATCTCCGTCGATGTAAAAGGGGATGGTAATGGCATCAAAATCTTCTGAACAGACAGGAAAATCGGCGGTGGCTTTTTCAGGGTGGGTGAACCCGATGATCAGGGCATAGGTGCCGTTACCATAAATCGTGGTGCAGACGGTTGCGGGTCCGCCTTCTTTACCTTCGGTGAGGGACGAGGGTAGAGGGGTCCATGCGGATCCATTCCATTGAGAAATACCGCCGTCCCAGCCGTAGCGGTAGTTGGGAAGGGAAAAACAGGCGCGCGCTGTGCCGCCATCGAAGTCTTTGACCAGTGCAACCTCACCGCCGAATTGTTTCTGTCCCAGAGGAAAGCCAGCAGGCACGACAAGATTGTTCTCGGTTTTTGTTGTGCCTGTTGTGAGGGCGATGGGATCCAATGTTTTGACAGTAAATTCCTTATCGCCTGTGAGAGGAGTAATCACGGGAGGTTCCCAATTGGAGGGTGATTGAAGTGGAATGGGGGCAGTTATTGCACTTGCAGTATTAAGCGGAACCAGGCTGAAAATCAGGCAAATTGATAAGAGCAAAAGGCAGGATTTTTTCATTGGTCTTTCCCCTTTCATGGATGGAAATGCGAATAAATCAGTATAGCAAAAATCATGATTTATTTCCATATGAAATTCGATAAAAGTTAGTCAATTCGAAGGTAATGTATAGAAAAAGGGCAGAGAATTATTCTGTTCTTGCGCAAAATGAGGTCAGGATGGATTATTGTGCCAGATGAGAGGCTTTCTCTTTGCTGATCGCGTGCCATTCAAACGGCTCGTCTTTTTTAGCCGGCTCGACCAGCAGCAGGGATTTTCCATCGCGGAGGATGGGGTAGGCTCCATCGCTTATGTCGATGCGGTCATTGGGCAGCGGACGCCTGCCGCGCATGTTTTCCACCCGGCCGATGCTGCAGATGTTGAGCAGGTCGATGAATTTGTGAATGCCGCGCAGATTCCGCATTCCCGGAAGCCACAGGAAGCGCCCGTCGTTGCCGCCAAAATAGAGACCGACCGCGGCCAGGGCGCCGATCACTCCCAGCCCGTTCCCGGTGAAACCGGCAATGCCAATGCTGTTTTCGCGAGCCAGTGAAATGGCGTCCCGGCGGGTGAGGAGAGCGGTTTTTGCCTGTTCCCCCCAGGCGACGATGGCAGGTGAAACCCCGCTCCACGAGGAAAGGCAGAATCCGGCATTCGAACCAGGTTCGCATTCACGCAGCAGGAATTCCCGGCAGGCGAGTTCGAGATCGCGCCGGGCATTGTGATCGGCATCCACCAGCAGGCAGACGCTCTGATTGACGGAGGTGTACGCAATGGAAGGATCCTGCAGTAATTGATGGCATGTGATCGAAACCATCCGGCAAAGGCGATTTTCTTCCAGCTTGACCCCCATATTCTCCGCCAGGCTGCGGGTATCTTCAGAGGTGAGGTTGTCGGTATCGTCGAGGCCGATCAGAAACAACATGCCAATTTACCATCCTTTTTGCTGCTGGCGCTCTTCCACCCAATTTTTTGTGGTGACGAACCACAACCTGTGGTTTGAGAACGCTCATTGATCACAAATGTATTGTACTTCTCCCCGGGAATCGATTAATGATAGCCAGACATGCGAAGAATGTCAAATTACGATTGTGCAAGCTGAAAAATCGATCATTAAATTATCCTATTAGCCATCTCCCGTGGAACAGGGCTGTGTTAAAATATCCACTTCATAAATTTATTATTGAAAAGGTTGATCCATGCCCGATTTTGCCGTAACAATTGCCAGGGCGCTCAATTTGCGCCCCACCCAGGTTGCCGCAGCCATCGAATTGCTGGATGGCGGAGCGACGATCCCCTTTATTGCCCGTTATCGCAAGGAAGCCACCGGAACGCTCGACGAAGATCAATTGCGCCAGGTACAAAGCCTGCTGGAAAAAGGGCGCGCCCTCGAAGAACGGCGCGCGGCTGTCATTGCATCCATCGAGGAACAGGGAAAAATGACCCCGGAACTGCTGGAAAAGCTGACCGCTGCCGATAACATTTCCGCGGTGGAAGATCTTTACGCACCTTACAAGCCCAAACGCAAAACACGCGCCTCGGTGGCGCGCGAGAAAGGCTTGCAGGGATTGGCGGACCTGATCCTCGCGCAGGCGCAAATTTCAACCGATGCGCTGACCGCCGCGGCGGAATATCTCAACGACCAGGTATTGACGGCGGAGGATGCACTGGCTGGAGGGCGCGATATTGTGGCAGAAACCATCAGCGACAATGCCGAGATCCGCGCGGCGGTACGCGGCAAGGCAATGCAATTCGGCTTGCTCTCCAGCGAAAAGATCGAAGATTCCGTCGATGAAAAAGCCGTTTACGAGACCTATTACCAGTTCAGCGCACAGGTCAACCGCATGCGCCCGCACCAGGTGCTGGCGATCAACCGCGGTGAAACTGAAAAAGTGCTGCGGGTGAAGGTGATCCTGGAGGAAAAGGATTGGAAACTGAGCATTGTGGAGCGCTTCCGTCCGGACCTGCGCAGCCCATTCTGCGGTGAACTGGAACTGGCGATTGCCGACGCCGCGGAACGCCTGCTGCTGCCGGCGATCGAACGCGACGTGCGCCGCGAACTGACCCTGGCGGCAGAGACGCACGCCATCAAGGTGTTCGCCGAAAACCTGAAAGCCCTGCTGGGGATACCCCCGCTGGCCAACCAGACCGTACTCGGCCTGGACCCGGGTTTCCGCACCGGCACCAAGCTGGCGGTCGTCGATCCCTCGGGCAAATTGCTGGATACGGGCACCATCTACCCGCACGAGCCGCAGAAGCAGTGGAAGGAATCCAAAGAAAAATTGAAAGGGCTGATCGAAAAACACGGGATCACCCTCATTTCCATCGGCAACGGCACCGCTTCGCGCGAGACGGAGCAACTGGCTGCGGAAATCACGCGCGAAATGCCGTCGGTCAAGTACATAATCACCAACGAAGCGGGGGCGTCGGTCTATTCCGCCAGCCCGCAGGCACGCGCCGAGATGCCCGACCTGGACGTTTCGATCCGCGGGGCGGTATCCATTGCACGGCGCGTGCAGGATCCGCTGGCGGAACTGGTGAAGATCGATCCGCGTTCCATTGGGGTGGGTCTCTACCAACACGACGTGGACCAGACCGCCCTCACCACAACGCTCGGCGGGGTGGTGGAGGATGTGGTCAACCGCGTGGGGGTGGAGGTGAACACCGCATCGGCGGCGCTGCTGGGATATGTATCAGGCATCGGCGCCAAACTGGCGGAGAAGATCGTGGCCGTACGTGACCAACAAGGACCCTTCCCCGACCGTGAGAGCCTGCACAGCGTCCCCGGACTGGGACCGAAAGCCTTCGAGCAATCGGCGGGTTTCCTACGCATCCGCGGGGGAAGGAATGCGCTGGACGCCAGCGCCATTCACCCCGAGAGTTACCCGGTGGCGGCGGCGGTGCTGGAAGCTGCAGGGGTGGAGATCGATGAATCCCTGGAGGACCGCCGGGCGGCGGTGGAATTACTGCGCATGAGTCCGGTGGAGAGACTGGCGGACGAGATTGGCTGCGGCGTGCCCACATTGACGGACATCCTGGAACAGTTGGTACGCCCCGGACGCGATCCGCGCGAGGACGCTCCGGCTCCAATCCTGCGTTCGGACGTGATGAAAATGGAAGACCTGGCGCCCGGGATGAAACTCAAGGGCACGGTGCGCAACGTGGTGGATTTTGGGGCGTTCGTGGATATCGGCGTGAAACAGGACGGCTTATTGCACCGCACACAGATGAAACCCGGGATCGGCCTGAAAGTGGGCGACATCATCGAGGTCGGCATCCTCAAGGTGGAAGCGGAGCGCGGACGCATCTCGCTGAGCATGAAAGACTGACAAGCCGGCGCTGATGCGCTGAGCCCTAAAAATACTGTGAATTAACCTGATCAGGAGCGTGCTGGAATACGCTCCTGATGCTTAATCGATAGTATTCGTTGTACTTTCCTGCTTGCGCGGGTTTGATTTTCAATACTCGTTCACGCCGTTGAACAGAAATCACAGCCGCGGAGGATCATGATCCTCCCCTGTGCATGATGCGTCTTTTTCCACGTGTTTTACGTATATTAATTATCAAGTTATCTATACAAGGAGTTTCAAATGTTCAACATTGGAAAGATCCTGGAACGTTCATGGAAGATCCTTTGGTCCTATAAAGTGCTGTGGATTTTTGCCCTGCTGCTGGCGCTCAGCGGAGGGGCATCCAACGGCGGTGGAGGCGGTGGGGGCTCAAGTTATTCCTCCAGGCTGGGTGACCTGCAAAACCAGGGGAGATTTTATCCAGGGGATCATTACCCGCAATGGATGATGCAAGCGGGGGATTGGTTCGAGCAGAACATCGCTCCGTGGTTTGCCACCGAGGAGAAAGCCATTCAAACCGTGATCTGGATGGTGGTGATCATCTTTGCTGTTTCCATTGTGTTTGGGCTGCTGCTGGCGCTGGTGCGCTACCCCTCCGAGACGGCGGTGATACGCATGGCGGACGAGGAGGAAAAGGGCGGAACCAGACGCCGCTTCAAGGAGGCGTGGAAGCTGGGATGGAACCGGCGCGCGTGGCGCATGTTCCTCATCGACCTGCTGATCGGCACGCCGGCGTTCGCGGTATTTGCCCTGGGGGCGGGTTTGACTGTGTGGATGGTGCTGACCTTCCGGGACGACCTGGCAGCCCTGGTCACCCCGGGGATGGTGATCGGATTCGTCTTCTTCGTACTCTTTATCTTCGCTTTTGCATTGTTCATGGCGTTGGTTTCACTGCTGCGGAATTACGTGGTGCGCTACAACGCGCTGGAAGATACAGGAGTCTGGGAATCCTTCCGGCGCGGATGGAAATTGTTCAAGGCGAACTTCTGGCGCACCGTGCTCATAGGATTGGTGCTGATCGGGGTGAGCATCGCCTTCGGGTTTGCCGTAATGATTGCGGCTGTGATCCTCATCCCGGCCTATGCGCTGCTTGCCCTGCCCGGAGCGATCGCCGCGGCGATTCCGGGCGGCATTGCCTACGGCATCACCGCGATCTTTTCGCCGGGGGTGCTGCCGTGGATCATCGGCGCGCTGGCTGCGATACCGATGTTCTTCCTGGTGGTCTTTTTACCGCTCAGTTTTCTCGGCGGCATGTTCGCGGTGTACAACGCCAACGTCTGGACGCTGACCTTCAGGCAAATGCAGGCATTGAGCCTGCCACTGCCCGCGGAACCAC
>DAOUGM010000031.1:0-22426 GCA_034428895.1 Anaerolineaceae bacterium | reverse complement strand
CAACATTGTATTGGGTGGAAAATTTTGGTGCGATTCTAATCCATAGATGTGTAAATCCTAGGATGGGTCCGTGACGCAACAATTATTGTTGTGGTTGGTGCGTTTTCAACGCACCCTACGAGTGAATTGTGACTGGGAGAATAGGTCGTTACCAAGAGACTTTTTTCTATTAATATTCACCCCGCGCATGCGGGGTTTTGGCTTTAATGCGCAAATTATAAGGTACGACCGTGACGCAACATTGTATTGGGTGGAAAATTTTGGTGCGATTCTAATCCATAGATGTGTAAATCCTAGGATGGGTCCGTGACGCAACAATTATTGTTGTGGTTGGTGCGTTTTCAACGCACCCTACGAGTGAATTGTGGCGCTTTCAAGACGCTTTCGGATGAATCAGGAACCAAACCTGATCCTGTCCTTATCCGTGGGAATACCATTCAAAATTTCGTGCCACTTGCCAGCCTGGAACACTTCATATTTTTCAAAGGCGCAAGGCAAGCCGTTCGCAGTGGCTATGTCACTGCTGTCCATGAGCTGAAAATGCAAATGGGGGGCAAAAGAGTTGCCGGAATGCCCCACGCGGCCAAGAAAATCGCCTTTGCTTACGCTCTGACCCGCTGCAACCTGGACGGATCCTGTTTGAAGATGGACCAGGGCGGCATATTCATTGGCGCGGCATTCCATGATGATGTAGTTACCCGCCACTGATTGAACATCGTCTCTTTTTGGATCGAAAGTATGCGCATTTTTATAGGCGTTGGCCATGTCGGAGAGCAAGCGCGTTCGTTGCCGTTCCGGATAGCCATCCTGCGCCTGGACAACAATGCCGTCGCAGGGGGCATATACTTTTTGCCCCCAACAATAATATTCATTCAGGGGAACCCCAAAAAGAAGGTACTGCGCCAAACTACCGCGATAGGCGGGCCAGCCCTTTCTTCCCCAATCCACTTGAATAAAGTCATAGGCATACCTGGTTCCCAACCGGTTGGTGCCGTGACTTGGAATTTTTGCCCCCGGGGTGTTCGGAGAGTACCATTCCCCCCTCAAGGGGAATTCTACAATTATCGATTCACGCCCTTCGATCATCTTCTGCCTGCTTTCCATTCATTACCGCATGATGTGAAATGATTGTTGCTGATTTAATATACGCAGAATTTGAAAAAAATTGCAGCATTTTGATGAAACTGGAAGACCGTTTTGTAATTAAATACCATTCTGCCAGTATTGATCCTGTCTTCAACGCCAGGCGACGTGTTGGCTGCGACTGGGATGCAAACATTCATTTTTATTGGGAATGCGATGCAAGCAGGTATTGTTGTGCTTCTATACCGGAGGAAGGTATTCAGTTGTTCAATAGGGGCGTTCACAAGCGAACGCCCCTACCCTCTCTCACTATCAGGATTGGACGGATCGCGCTGGTGAATGGCGTACATAATAATATAAAAGCACCGCGGACTCGATCCGCGGTGCTTTACTTTCAGTGGTAATTATTCTGTGTTGTATGCCAACGAAGAGTGGTTACAACGTCCTTCGTTCGCGGTCGTAGTTTTGACCGAGGAACGCAGGGGGTCTTGCCTTGCCAAAGCTGAAGATCATGACGATGATGGTGGCGATGTAAGGCAGCATGGAGAGGAACTGATAGGGGACGATGGAACTACCCACCTGCATGCGAAAGGACAGCACTTCGACAGCAGCGAAGAACAACGAACCGAAGAGGATCGGCAACGGGCTCCAGCCACCAAAGAAGGTGAGAGCGATCGCGATCCAACCGCGGCCCTTGGTCATCAGGTCGGTGAAGGTACCGGTGTAGACCATGGGAAGGTAAGCGCCGGCGAGACCCATTAACATGCCACCGATGATGGAGGTCACATAACGGTTGGTGTTGACGTTGATTCCCAGGGCATCGGCAGCCTTGGGGTTTTCACCCACAGAACGCATCCGCAACCCGGAATTGGTGTGAAACATGTAATACCATAAACCGATCGATAACAAAACCGATATGTACACCATGATGTTCTGGTTGAAGAGGATCGGACCGATAACGGGGATCTTGCTGAGCAAGGGGATGGCGATATCGGGCAGAGTCGGAACCAGCGGAGGAGTGAGGGTCACGCCGATGACCAGTTTGGGCAGCAGTGAAGAAAGACCGGTGCCGATGAAGAACAGCGCCAGACCCACCACGAACTGATCCATTTTTAAGGTGGTGGTGAAGTAAGCCAGGATCAATCCGAACACTCCGCCTACTGCCATGGCCACCAGGGCTCCGAGAAGATTGCTTCCAGTCAGGTAGCTGACGAGGAAGCCAACCGAAGCCCCCACAAGCATGATGCCTTCCTGGGAAACACTGAAAACGCCAGTGCGTCCACCCAACATGGTTCCTTGACTGGCAAGGATGAAGGGCACCATGGATAGAAAAGTAAGTTTCAAAAAGTCGACAATTGTCGATTCAATACCGCTCATTTCCGCCTCCTCTTAATGATATCGGAGAGAAGTACAAAGATCAGGATCAGCGCTTCCGCGATGAGGACGATCTGCACCGGGACCATCACGGTACGCTGCATGGCGCTTCCGCCGACCTCGAGGATGGCAATAAAGAACGCGACAAATGGAACCGCCCCGTTCTTGCCGCGGGCGATCAAACCGATGATCAGACCCAGGGTGGCAAAGTTGGAATGCAGACCTTCGATCAAACGATGGTGAACACCGGCAACTTCAATCGCGCCAGCCAAACCAGCGCATGCCGCACCCAGGATCATGGAGAAGAGGAACATTCTCTTGATGTTGATGCCATGTACTTTGGAAGCACGAGGATTTGCTCCGGTAACGATGAGTTCATAACCAGAGGTTGTTCTGCTGGTGAAGAAGGCGATGGCAACGACAACCAGCAGCGCCAGGATGATGCCCGAATGCAGAGGCGGGTTTTTCACCAGCATGGGCAAAAAACCGCCTTGACCGATGGCGACCGTGGTTGGGTGCCCGGCGGAAGGATCGCGCCAGGGACCGGTCGCAACGTAGTCGACCAGGGCAAACGAGATGAAGTTCAATAACACCGTGGAAAGGATTTCATTGATGTTGAACTGGTACAACAACCAGGCAGCGATCAAACCCCAGAAAGCACCCGCCAAGGTTCCAACAAGGATGACGAGCGGGAGCAGGAGTCCAAGGGGGAGGTCCTTACCGATAATACCCATGGCTGCAGCGCCAATGGCGCCCACCAGCATCTGTCCTTCAGCACCGATATTGAATTTACCGGAGGAAAGGGGGACGGTCAATGCCAGGGCGCAGAGAGTCAGCGGAATCCATTTTAGAAGGGTTTGAATGAAGCCATTCGGAGTGCGGAACGATGTAAAGAGCAGAGTTTGGAAGGCTTTCAGAGGATTGAAACCCAACGCCACCAACAGGATGGCTACCGCGACAAAGGCTGCGAGAACCGCCAACAAGTAAGGAAAGAATTTCTTTATTTGTGTCATAGGATTAGCTCTCTCCTTTATTTACTTTCCAGATCGTAACCGCTCATCAGGCGACCGATCTCATACTTTTCAAATTTTTCCCTGGGAAGAATACCCACGATCTTGCCCCGGTACATCACTGCGATGCGGTTGCAGATGAGCAATAGTTCATCGAGGTCTTCGGAAAGGAGTAAGATGGCGGTACCTTGTGAGGTACGTTCGAACATCTTCTTGTAGACGAAGTCCATGGAGGGGATATCCAAACCACGGGTGGGGTTGTGGGCAATGAGGAGTTTCGAGGGCTGTGAAAATGCCCGCGCAATCATCACGCGCTGGATATTTCCACCTGAAAGATTGCCGCCGATCTCATCCGGGCCAGTGGTCTTAATGTTGTACTCGGATATCATTTTTCTCGAACTATCGTTCACGTTCTTCCAACTGATGATGCCGCCTTTACTGTATGGTTCGAGATGGTGATATCCCAATATCAGGTTATGAGCGACACTGGCTTTGTTGAGGAATCCGTCTGAAAGGCGATCTTCAGGGATGTAGACAAACCCGCGAGCGATGCGATCTTTTGTGCATTCGGTAGTGATATCTGATTTTTCAAATTTCACGGTGCCGCTGCTGACTTGCTGAATTCCCATTACGATCTCAGCCAGTTCGCGTTGGCCGTTGCCGGCAACACCAGCCACACCAAGAATTTCACCTGAAGCAAGTTGTAATGAAGTATCACTGATCAGTTGAATCTTGTCGGCACTGACCAGATTGACACAATTTAAACTTAATGTTTCTTTGGACGGGGTGGTTGTGGAGGTCTTTTTATGCTCGGCAAACATGACGCTCTTGTCGAGGTCCATTTTGTCGCCAACCATGGCGCGCACGAGCATTTCATCACTGGCATCTTTGCGGGTCAGGCTGACAACATTTTTGCCCTCGCGCAGCACGGTGATGCGGTCGCATATTGAAAGCACTTCGCGTAATTTATGGGTGATGAATACGATGCTCAGACCTTCCTTGACCATTGTCTTTAGAGTCTGGAAGAGAGCATCGACTTCCTGCGGAATTAGGTTTGTAGTTGGTTCATCGAGAATAAGGATCTTTGCCCCGCGGTATAAGGCTTTTAGAATTTCAACTTTCTGCCTGGTTCCCATAGGTAAAACTTCGATGCGGGCAGAAAGGTCGATTTCAAGGCCAAAACGTTCACATAGTTTTTTAATGCTGGCTTCTTCTTCTTTATAATTTGAACTATAAGGATGGGAGACCTTGGATCCCAGAATGATGTTTTCAAGGACCGTGTAGTTGTTGATTTGAAGAAAATGTTGGTGAACCATACCGATGCCATTTTTGATGGCATCTTTCGGGGAAAGAATAGTGACAGGTTTTCCGTTCAGAATCACCTGACCGGAATCCATTTTATACAGGCCGTAGAGGACATTCATCAAGGTGGTTTTTCCTGCGCCGTTACCACCCAACAAGCCGAGGATTTCATTGGGTTTCAACCCAAATTCCACGTTGCTTAAGGCGCAAACCTTGTCGAAGGTCTTGTTGACCTCGTGCATTTGTAGAATATCGTTTTGTTCCATTTATCCATCCTGTTCGCTGGATTTTTTAAAAACTTCCGGGGCATGATCGAGAATTACTGATCCTGTTGCACCCCGGAAGTTTCATGATAATTCGAATTACGATGAACTGCTGTTACTTGGTTGTGACCTCGGTGGAATCTTTGACGACAACGATGGTTCCGTCCATGACCTTACCGATGATCTCTTCGATCTGGGTAGCAACTGCGGGATCAACATTCTGGATCGGGGTTTGCAGCTTGACACCGGTATCGAATCCTAATGGATAGTAACCACCGGTCTCTCCAGCCTGGATCTTGGTGACGATCTGTTCCAACGGATTTGAGAAATCATAGAGCAGGGAGGTCAGGTAGTTCTCAGCGCCGAAGGAGGTTTTATCGGTGTATTTTGCGGTGATGAGGACTTTCTTGTCGGTGACTGCTTTGGCTGCTTCGAAGACACCAACCATGCCCAGGTTGACGGAGCTCATGATGACGTCATTGCCGTCGGCGATGAGGGCATCGGTCAACTGGCGTGCCTTGGTGGGATCATTGAAGTCGCCATTCCATACAGGAGTTAAGGTTACATTGACGCCCAGGTCTTTGATGGCCTGTTCGATGGCGTGTACTTCCTGGTAGGAGAAGGGCAGAGCCTGTCCGCCGATGTAAGCGATCTTGCCGGTTTTGGAAGCCAGGGCTGCAGTGGCGCCGATGCCGTAGAAACCGACGTTGAAGTTGCGGTCGATCATCCAGAGGTTGGCGGGGGCGTCTTCAATTTTGTTGTCACCTTCAGCGATAAAGACAACTTCGGGGAAGACTTTGGCTAATTCAACGGTCTGGTTCACGAATTGACCACCATGAGTCCAGATGATGTTGTAGCCGGCGTCGACGTATTCGCGCATGACACGATCGACATCAGGAACCGGAACGCTTTCTGAGTAGACAGCTTCGATGCCCAATTTCTTCTGTGCTTCGGTCATACCAACATAGGCCAGGGTGTTGTAGTCATTGTCGGTAATGACACCCGGGAAGATAGCGGCCAGTTTGTATTCTTTGGCAGCAGGGGCTTCGGTTGCAGCTGCGGGAGCTTCGGTTGCTGCTGCGGGAGCTTCAGTCTCGACCGGAGCTGGGGCTTCAGTGGCTTTCGCGCAGGCAGCCAGAAGCAAGCTCAAGACGAGTACTACAGAAACCAATACAAGCACTTTCTTTTTCATCTTTCATCTCCTTATAATATTTTGGGCACAGACCCAATCGCGTATTCTACTACAAAATAATTTTATCCACTTTAAGCGGGTTTTCAATGATGGCATTAAGCCTGATTTTCTATGACAAGTGTTGACAATTGACATGATGGAGAGACTCACGTTATAATAGGAAGTGTGGTACTACCGTACCAAGCCGTGATCAAGAGTTCGGAGAGGTGATAACCCAAAGCAAATTGGATCGCCCCAATTGACTTCTAAAAGGATCAAGTATCGGCTGCCCGGTAGACTGCAGTCGATTTTATTTTATTCCCTGGCGAAGGGAGGTGAGAAACCATGGCTTCAGTTGTCTTACGACCCAATGAATCTCAGGATTCATTGTTGAAACGTTTTCGCAAAAAGGTTGTGAAAAGCGGCGTATTAAGCACGATCCGCCGGAAGCGCTGGTTTGTTTCCAAAAGCGAACTTCGCCGAGTTGAAAAGAAAAAGGCCATCCGACGCATCAAGCGCCGCCAGTACACAAAGGTGGGCGAATAGTACGGCGGATGGAAGATCAGCCTGACCGGCTGGATTGGAGGCATTATGGCCAAGGAAGAGGATAAGATACAAGTAGAAGGCGAGATCATCGAAGCCCTGCCGGGAACACAATTCCGTGTGCGGCTTGAAAATGGCCATGAAGTACTCGCTTATCTTTCCGGAAGAATGCGCCGTTACTATATCCGCATACTACTGGGAGATCATGTGAAGGTGGAAATGAGCCCATATGATCTTTCCCGCGGCAGGATCGTTTATCGTCAAAAGAAAAATGAACCGATGATGGACGAACCCACGCGATAACCAATTCTTTCTAGAAAAAACAAGCACCCGGATTTTTTCCGGGTGCTTGTTTTTAAATACAGGTGATAGATCAGAAATTTGTGATGACTTGCCACGCAGCCAAAACCATTAAGGTGTGACCTGGGTTGTGATGTTAAAAACGGGGGGCTGCGATAACTGTTGTTTCACCTTGCATTGCTCCGCCGAAAGTATCAGGGCTTTGTGATATTTCTCTGGAAATTCGGGCGGTACCTGAATTTCCAGGTCGACGGAATCGACCAAACCGCTGGCACGGTTCGAGTTGATGCGTTCAATAATCCGTATACCATCGGTGGAGAGGTTTCGCGAACGGCAAAATCCCAGTACGTAGATTCCCGCGCAAGTTCCAATGGTCGAGAGAAAGACAGCAAAGGGGGTGGGTGCGGAGCCTTCTCCGCCGCCTTGAGGTGGCTGGTCGGTGGGAACCGTGTAACCGCTGAAGTGCGCGTCCACCCTGGCTCCGCCGGGAAAATCGATCAACATTTCCATAGTTTACGACTCCATTGAATTGACATTTAATCTTTAGATGCATTGTCCAAGAGGAAGTGACACGCAAGATTCTCATATCGCAGCGGTGATAAATATCGATTGATACAGGATATTTTCCACTATTCACCCGTTTCAATATCGATTAATATCGCAAGGATGAAAAAAGAAGATATCAATTTGGAGATTTTTAAAGGGTTCACAGCAGATCAACTCGTTGAATTGAAAACCATCCTGTCTTCAAGTCAGTATTCCGCAGGAGAGGTGATCATCCGGCAAAATCAACGGGCTGACGATCTTTTCATTGTGATCAGCGGTGAAGTCGAGATCCACCACCGGCCTTATGATGGACCCGTTCTGTCAGTGGGGAAAATTTCATCGGGCGGCGTTTTTGGCTGGTCCGCCATACTGGGCAGAAAAGATTATTCTTCCACGGTGACAGCGATTCAAAGCTGCGTGCTCTACCGCATCAACGGTCGTAAATTGCAGGGGTTTTGTGAACACCACCACGAAACAGGCGTGGTATTATTGGAAAAGATGGCATTATCTGTTGCCCAGCAACCGGCGCAGATCCATGAGCAGATCATGAAGATATTGCAATTTGCCATGGAGTGCCCGAACAATAATTAACGCGAGGTGAGTGAATGAGCGATGCGAGGTCTTTTTCAGAGATCGAACAGTTGCGGGGATTGATCGAGCAATTGAACTCTTATATCACCACATACCATGGGGGTGAAGTGGAGTTCGTCGATTATGACGGCAAAATCGTCAAGGTCAGGCTGGGAGGTGCATGCATAGGTTGCCCGCTCTCGCCGGTGACCTTGAAAGGATGGGTGGAGGGAACGGTACGCCAGTTCTTTCCGGAGATCGAGAAAGTGGAAGCAGTGGACTAAGTGCCGGTCGCAAGACCGGTTTTTTTATCGTTATAATTAGTGTTATTCGATGCACCCACTGGTGAAAAGGTTGTGAACCTGGATAGTCTTTACTCCATTCTCATTGGCCTCGGCGCAACCCTGGGTTTGTGGCGCTTGTACAGCAGGTGTGAACCCCCCCAGAGGAACAAATACCTGGGTATTGGTATTTGGGCCTTGTGTGGAGGTTTGCTGGGTGCGCGAACCGGTTTTGTGCTCACGCACCTGCACTATTTTTCCATCCATCGAGACGCACTTGCCAAGTTCTGGCTGGGAGGATTGAATGGCTTCGGCGCGATCGCAGGGTCCATCCTGTTTATCCTTATTGCTGCGCGCGTACTCCACCTGCGCCCTTTGAAAGCGCTCGACCTGATGAGCAGCCTGGTTTTACCGTTGGGAGTGATGGCCTGGCTGGGGGGGTGGGCTGTGGGGAGCGCTTATGGGCCAACGCTGGCGCCGGGAACCTGGTGGGGGATGATGATAATTGATGAAACCGGTTTGAGCAGTTTGCGCGTGCCGCTGCAACCCATCGCGTCGATCACCTTGTTCATTGTCATCTCCATTGTTGAGCGAAAAACGGGAAACATGGGATATGGATTTATGTTTGGGTGGGTCGGGTTGACCTTGTCGCTGCACACCCTTGTTTTTTCCTGGCTGCGTGCAGATGCGGTGCAGATCCTGTTTGGGTTGCGCCTGGATGTTTGGCTGGCATTGCTTTCAACCGCCGGATTCGGGATATTCATTATTATTCTATATAAAAAGACAGCGAAAGAAGATAAAATGAAAAGAAGAAACCCGACACAAGAGGTTGCCGCATGAAATTAAACCTGGCAATGGCGCAAACCAACACGGTGCTTGGCGATGTGCAGCAGAACCTGCAAAAGCACCTGTTTTTTACCGACCAGGCGCTGCAAAATGGTGCGGACCTGATCATTTTTCCCGAATTATCGCTTACCGGTTACATTCTGCAGGACCTGGTGATCACGGTTGCCTGCCGCCCGAATGACGAGGATCCTGTATTTGTTCAATTACTTGAAGCCAGCAGGAACATCGATATAATTGCGGGATTTGTCGAGGAGGATGTTCGAAACCGATTCTATATCGCGTCGGCATACCTTTCGGGGGGCAGGGTGCTGCATGTTCACCGTAAGGTCTACCTGCCGACCTACGGATTTTTTGACGAGGGGAGATTTTTTGCACGCGGCAGTTCCATGCGGGCGTTCGATACGCGGTTCGGCAGGGTGGGAATGCTAATCTGTGAGGATTTCTGGCACGCTTCTTCACCCTACCTGCTGTGGCTGGACGGAGCCGATCTATTCTTTTTTACCTCGGCTTCTCCCGGGCGCGGATTGCCCGCAGCTGAACGGTGCGGCGAAGCGGCGCGCATGAATTCCGCGCGCTGGGTGGACGACATCAACCGCGCCTATGCCGGCATGTTCACTTCTTTTGTGGTGCATACCAACCGCGTTGGATTCGAGGACGGCATTAATTTCTGGGGAGGAGCTTCAGTGTACACCCCCGACGGGGATCTACTGGTTCACGGCCCCGAATACCAGGAGACCCTGGTTTACGCGGAACTCGACCTGAACCAGCTGCATCGCACACGCGCCCGTTTACCGTTGCTGCGCGATGAACGCACCTGCCTGGTAGAACGCGAATTGACCCGCATTAACAAAGAGAAACGCGGGTGACAACATTTTTCATAATCCGGTCATCTTGCTGTGGAGGTAATCATGCCTGACCTGACGATCGACACCAACCTGGCACGCAACATACTGACCAGTTTCATTAAAACAGAGATCAATCGTTCCGGGTTCGAACGGGTGGTGCTGGGGTTATCCGGAGGTTTGGACTCGGCACTGGCCTGTTATCTGGCAGTTGAAGCCCTTGGACCGATAAATGTGCTGGCCATCCGTATGCCTTACAAGACCTCCTCGGCGGAATCATTGGAACATGCACAACTGGTGATCGATGCGCTCAACGTGACCAACCTGACCATACCCATCACGGACATGGTGGACCCGCTCATCAGCCGTTTTCCGGAAATGGGCAACCGGCGCAAGGGGAATATCATAGCGCGGCAGCGTATGATCATCCTTTTCGATCAATCGGAGGAGTTCAAAGGCCTGGTGCTGGGGACCGGCAACAAAACCGAGATCCTGCTGGGTTACTCCACGCTTTACGGCGACTCGGCATGCGCGTTGAACCCCATCGGGGATCTGTATAAAACACAGGTCAGGCAGCTGGCACGAGATATGGGAGTTCCGCAGGAATTGATCGACAAGGCGCCTTCCGCCGATCTTTGGAAGGGGCAGACCGATGAAGGCGAGTTGGGCTTTAAATATGAAGAGGTGGATAAGTTATTGTACTTGCTGATCGACCAACGCTACAAGCCAGAGGAGTGCGTGGAAGCGGGATTCCCGGTTGATTTTGTCAAACAGGTGCTTAAGCGCGTGCAGAGGAACCAGTACAAACGCGTCCTTCCGCCGATCGCCAAATTGAGCAACCGCACGGTGGGATATGATTTTCTCTACCTGCGCGACTGGGGAACATAGGTTGGAAGTAAAAAACGGAGCCCAGGCTCCGTTTTTTTATCCTTCATTATTCAGCGATTCCCCCAGAGCAGCCCACTCCTGCAGGCGTTCTTCGAGTTCAACCTGTAGATGGGTATATTCCCGGCCAAGTTTTTGAACCCTGGCAGGGTCGGTGGGTATTGCTTCCAACTGGAATTCAATTTCTTTAATTCGTTGCTCCAGCGAGGAAACCAGGTTTTCCATTTCCTGCAGCCGGCGCTGCAATTTCTGGCGTTCACCCTTGCTTAAACCACTCTCTTCTTTTCTGCGGTTTGCCAGGGTATCCTTCGGTTTGATCTCGCTGGAAGGCGCGGCGGACTGCGATGCCTGACGGGCAGTACGGTATTCACTGTAGCTGCCCTGGAATACAATTAATTTGCGTTCGGAGGGGAGGACCTCCCAGACCTGGGTTGCCAGCGCATCGATCAGATAGCGGTCGTGGGAGACGAGCAGGATCGTGCCCTGAAAATCGGCGAGGATCGACTGCAAAATCTCCTGCGACTGTAGATCGAGGTGGTTGGTGGGTTCATCGAGGAGCAGCAAATTGGCCCCCTGCAGTGCCAGGCAAGCCAACGCCAGACGACCACGCTCACCGCCGGAGAGGAGGGAAATTTCCTTGAATACATCATCCCCGGTGAAGAGAAATTTGGCCAGGTAATCCCTGGCCTCGGCAGGAAGCCATTTGGGCCTTTGTGCCTGGATCTCCTCCATCATGGTCCAACCCGGATGCAGCCCTTCGTGCGCCTGGGCAAAGTAACCCACCTGCAGGCTGGAGCCCAGGACGGTTTCACCGGAATACGGCGGAATTTGTTCGAGGATGGTCTTGAGGAAAGTGGTTTTGCCGGCTCCGTTGGGTCCGATGATGGCTGCGCATTCACCGCGCACCAGGGTAAGATCATCGACATTGAATAACGGCCTGCCTTCATCCGCATAACCCACACTTAATGAACGGGTTCGCAGTACGAGGTCGCCGCTTCTGCCGGATGAAGACAATTGAATGTGCAGCCTGCGCTTTTTCATCGGGGGCGCCAGGCGGCTCTCGTCCAGCATGCGCTCGAGACGTTTGCGCCTGCCCTGCGCCTGGCGGGTATTTTGACCGGCGATGTTACGTCGAATGTATTCCTCTTCCTTGTCGATGAATTCCTGCTGGGTTTGGTATTCGCGCAGGCGCTGCTCGTAACGGTTCTGGCGCTGCAGCATATAGGCGCTGTAATTTCCGCGGTATTCTTCGAGAGCGGGCGTCATTTCGAGGATGGTCGATACCACCTGGTCGAGGAAATACCGGTCGTGCGAGACGATCAGCACGGCGCCCGGCCAGTCTTTCAGGTACGCCTCCAGCCATTCAACGGCTGAAATATCCAGATGGTTGGTGGGTTCGTCCAGCAGCAGCAGGTCGGGCTGCGAGAGGAGCAGTTTGGCGAGCATGATGCGCGTGCGCTGCCCGCCGGAAAGGTGGGAGACCGGACGTTTTTCATCGGCACGCGAAAAACCAAGCCCCGACAGGGTCATGTGGATACGGGTTTCATATTCGTAGCCGCCGTCGTGTTCAAAACGCGCCTGCAGTTGACCGTAGCGCTCCATTAACTCAGCGGAATCCGGGTTGGCGGTAATTTCCGCTTCGAGCGCGTGCAGCTCGCGCTGACGCTGAAGCAAGGAATCGAAAACAGCCAGGCATTCCGTCCAAACCGTGTTTGCGGATGTTAATGAGGCTTCCTGCGGCAGATAGCCTATGCGCAGGTTACGCGCGCGCTGGATGGTGCCAGTAGAAGGTTCTTCTTCGCCGATCAAGATGCGCAGCAGGGTCGTTTTTCCAACCCCGTTGGGTCCCACCAATCCAATGCGCGCTTTGTGTGGAATGCTGAAGGAAAGCCCGGGAAAAATATCCAGCGCACCATAGGATTTCGAGAGGTTGGCAGCAGTCAACAAAGGCATGTTCAGATTCCAGAAATTGGTCTACAAAAGTATACCATAGGGATTATTTCAAGAAAAAACCCCGGCGGAAGTTAGCCGGGGTTGGGGATCGGTGCCGGAAGTTATTCGGAGATCTGCCACAAATAGAGCTGGTTATCCAATCCCGCGGTGGCGAGGGAATTTTGATCGGGAGAAAATGCTACTTTAATCACCTGATCGGTATGACCAGTGAGAGTGGTCAACAGGGTGCCTGCTGCGGGATCCCAGATCTGCACTGCGCTGCCGGCTGCAACCGCCAACAGTTTACCGTCGGGTGAAAAGCTGAGGGAATTGGCATAAGTGGCGATTTCAAATGATTTGATTTCCGCGCCAGTTGTGGTGTCCCATAAATGAATCGCATTTGCGGCGGAGCTGGCCAGCAGGGTACCATCGGGCGACATGGCGTAGACAATCCCAATATCCTGGTGGGAAAAAGTCCCATCCATGGCTCCGGATTCCACTTCCTGTAATTGCAAAGTGGCGCGCGCGTGCCAGACGATCCACTGAGAACTTTCCACGAACCCGGCATTAAAAACAGGTGATGCGGTTTCAAATCCGGATAGGGTTTTTACCTCGGTGTTGGCGGCCAGGCTGAAAAGCACCACTTCCCACGATTCCATTTTTTGTACGGCGTAATAACGCAAATCGGGAGCAAATGTGATGTTGCCGACCATGTAGCCGGGGGTGGAACTATAGATCACCTGGTTGTTATTGGACATATCGATCAATTTGAAGGTATTCATGTCCTGACTGATGACCGCCACGGTACGACCATCCGGGGCTATCGAAGAGATTCGGTCCCCTGGCGACGAAAAGACAGCACGAGGCGAGAGGTCGGAGGAGTTCAACGAAGTCACACCGAAAACCTGGTTGCCGTTGGCGTCGCTGTTCTGGGTGATCACGGAAAGCGACTTTCCATCATTCGACCAGGTGATTTGAGAAGCATTGCTGACGGCAGCCTTGTGCGCCAGCGCGAGTTTTTGAACGTTGTTCTCCTTGATCTTTACCAAGCTTACAGCGGAGGGCGCCTGCGTGGGAGTAATTGCAGGGGGAACCTGAACCGCGGGGGTTGAACTGGGAACGACTTCGGCCGCTGGAGGAGTCATCTCGGGCAGATCACAGGCTGCAAGTGAAAACACCAGCAAAATCGCCGCGATCCAAACCAGGTATTTTGTCTTCATAATCCAAGCCTTTCTATGGCAACTATATGGCGTGAGGCGATTATACTCCCAGGATCATGGGAGAAGTTCATCCAACTTGCCTTCGCCCCATTCGATGGCGCTTTCCTTTGCCTGTTCGAACCATTTGTCCAGAAGGTCCATGAAAGCAGCTTTTTGATCGTTCAACAGGTGAACGAGAGAATTTTTAATCTCGATTTGCCAGATTTCAACCTGATCGGACACAGCCAGTTTGATATTGTCGGGGATATTGCTGGATCTTCCAATGAAGATGACCGGACGCTCGTTCAGCATTACCACGACCTCATTGGATGAACCGGAGGGTATGGATATCCCATTATCTGCGGTCAATGCAGCAGCGTCGGCTGAATAGGCTTTGAAGGAGGGTATGTCTTCGGCTGCCAAAGCCACCGGGTAAGCGGTGTCCCCCTCCTGGGTGCGCCAGGCGATGGAAGTGACCTTGCCTCCCTGCCTGAAGCGATATTCATGCACTGTGCCTGCCCTCCCCTGGAGTTGACCCAACGGTTTGGCATCTGCAAGGGCTTGCTGCAGGTTGGCCAACGCATTCCTGGCGCTGAGGTTGGCGGAGATATCGGTATGCCAAAAAATTGTGGAAATCGAATTTTGGGCCATCAACGCGGCGGAAGCCCGCACCAGCAGGTCGGCTTCGAGCTGCCCGGTGGAAATGGCTCTGCCTGCCGCCAGTGAATTCAAATCAGATGCGTCCCACTCCAAGCCGCTGATGATCACAGATTTGCCGCCAAGCTGACGCGCCAGTTCCTGCACAGCCTGAACCTCAGCGGGGAGGGAGACAGGAGCGGATATGAGATTCGAGGAGCAGGCGGAGGAACCCAGACCAGAAGCCTGGACTTCGGGTGCGGCTGCTCCCTGGTGAGGTCGATACACGACGGCGTCGGCGGATTTCCAGGCCTTATTGGCGTTCATTTCCAGCATAAAGGTCAGAGGACTCATCGCGCATTCGCCGGCTGCCATGCCCGCCAGGCTTCCCATCCATACCTGGTCGTTGGGATCGACTTGCTTGATGATCTTGGTGGCGGAACGCAGCAGCTTGGCATAAAACGCTGCATCCGGTGCCGATATGCTCTGGGGGGAAAGAGGTGAAAGGAAACTGCTCGTCCCGTAAATACCGTTGACCTCGCTCCCGATCTGCCAGATATTAATGGTATCTCCAAAATGCTCTGCGGCTGCCTGCACGAATTTTTCCCAGCGCTCGCCGAACGCGGAGCGATCGACAGGCTGCCCACCAGCGGCCAGGTATACAGGTCCGCCGGTGAGGATGGCGACGACTTTCATCTCGCGATTCGCGGCAGCAGAAACCAGCTGGTCGAGCGGAGTGACTGCCGACCAATCATAAACGTCGGGAGAGGATTCGATTTGACTCCAGTTAATCTCCAGGGTAATGTAGTCAATCCCAGTTCCTGCAACCAACGACACCACTGCATCGACGTTCCCGGTTGTTAATGCAGGCAGTGCGCTCATTTCGATTCCAAACCCATCCACACGGGTGGAAGCGGCGGGAGCCGCTGCTGAAAACAGAACGGTACCCAGGGCGGCTATTAATCCGATGGGCAGAAAATGCCGGATAAAGAATGGGATCAACCTCATAAAAGACTCTCCTGCTGTTCGGGTTGCAAGAATAGCGCCATGATCGAGCGCCAGATGCCAGGCACCAACCCGTTACGGTTGAGGAGCAGACGCGGTGTTCTTATTTTGTTTTGTCCATTGGATCAAGGCATAGATGGAGATCAGGAGTGCAATGGAGATCACGATTACATCCAGCCAGATCGTTTGCTGCAGGCCGGCAACCTGGGCGGCAATTGGCGCGGTGGTGACATCCTCGATCTGGAAATTTGCGGTAACTGCCTTGACCCGGGTTTCCCAGTAAGCACCCAGCAGGGCAATGCCAGCGGCTTGTCCAACGGTACGCGTCAGGCTGAGCAGGCTGGAGGCGATGCCGAACCTCTCCCGCGGGACAGAACCCATGATGGCGCTGTTGTTGGGAGATTGGAACATACCAATTCCCATTCCCAAAGGTATGAAGCGCAGCACGTATCCAAGCACGGTGGTTTCTGCGCCCAGGGAGGAGAGCAAAATGGTGCCGATAAGGATCATGAGCAATCCAAGGGAGGTAATCAAGCGCGACCCGATGCGGTCGGAGAGGCTGCCGGAGATGGGGGCGACCAGCGCCACGGTCACCGGCGTGACCGCCATCATCAAGCCCGCAGCACGCGGGCCGTGGTGGAGGATGTTCTGAAGGTAGAGGGGGATGATCATCATCGTCCCGGCAGTGACAATGAAAGTTAAAAAGCCTGTTACCAGGTTGATGGTGAACATGCGGTTTTTGAACATCGAAAGGTCGATCATCGGATATTCGGTACGCAGTTCAACGCGAATGAAAACCGCCAATGAAGCAGCGAAGAGAAGCAAAAGCGCATATACCCAGGGATAATTAAAACCCCGATGCTGACCGAGCGTCAGGGCAGAGAGGAAGGACAACAGGCTGATGAACATGACGCCGGCGCCGGCAAAGTCGAATTTTTGGCGCGACCCCGCCATACCGGCTGGCACAAACCTGGATACCATGATGACGCCGATCACGCCGATGGGCAGATTGACAAAGAACAACCAATGCCAGGTTAAGGATTCAAGGATCATGCCGCCGATGGTGGGGCCGGTGATGATGCCCACTGAAACCAGAGTTCCCATGATGCCCAAAGCCTTGCCGCGTTCCTGCGGGGGAAATGCTTCAATTACCAGCGCCGTGCCAAGGGCCATCAGCATGGCCGAACCTACCGCCTGCAGCACGCGGAAAGCGATCAATTGATAAACATTGGCTGCCACCCCGCATAGACCCGATCCGATGGTGAAAATGATCAGACCGGCGAGATAAAGCGTTTTCTTGCCGATCATATCTCCCAGGCGGCCAATGGAGAGCATCAAGACGCAGTTGGTCAACATGTAGGCAAGAACAACCCATTCCACCACAGCCAGCGGCTGACCGAGTTCTTTTACCAGGGTATTCAACCCGATATTGACGATACTTCCGTCGATGGTCCCCAGAAATACCCCCATGCCAACGGATAAAAGCACCAGCCATTTCTTTGAATAATCGACTTTACTCAACCGATGCTCCTTTTGTGCTTGAGAAACGATTATAACCCTGGAGAGAGCCACCATCCATGCTTGACATGCGGCTTTTTTTCGGACAGAATGAGTTTGAAATTGACAAGAGGAGAATGAAAATGACCCCTGGAAACAAATTCGATGTACTGTTGCTCATCGCGCGGCCGGCTGCCGGAAAGAGCGAAATCATCGATTATCTGAAGCGCACACCCCTTGAGGAACGGCTGCGGCGCTTTCACATCGGCAAGATCGAGGAGATCGACGATTTCCCCATGCTGTGGACGTGGTTCGAGGAAGACGCTTTACTGGAGAAGATGGGTTACCCACAACTGCATACCGACGCCGAGGGGTATTTTTTGGGCGATCATCTCTGGAACCTGCTGATCGAACGCATCTGCCTGGAATACCAAAAACGGCTGCGGGACGTCCCCGGGTTAACCAGTGAATACACCACACTGGTGGAGTTTTCACGCGGCAAGCAACACGGCGGATACCGGGCCGCATTCCAGCATCTGACGCAGGAGTTGGTGCAAAAAATGGCAGTGTTGTACGTGGATGTGAGCTGGGAGGAATCCCTGCGCAAGAACCGCATGAGATTCAACCCCGAAAAACCGGACAGCATCCTTGAACACGGGCTGGCGGATGCCAAACTGGAACGGCTTTACCGCGAGGTGGATTGGGAGGAGGTCAGCGGGGAGGATGCCGAGTATCTGACCATTCAGGGGCGCAAAGTACCGTACGCAGTTTTTGACAATTCGGACGACGTGACTACAGCCCGCGGCAGCGCGCTGGGAGACAGGCTCGAAGTGGTTACAGGCTTATTGTGGGGGAGGTATTTAAATAACGGAAATAATCCAGGCTGAGGTCGTTCAGGGGACGATCACCCGCACCGAGCGAGGCAGGACCCTGACCTCAACGGGGGTTTCACCGATCAATTCACCATCGGCCTGCACCGGGATGGGCGGGTTGGTGCGGATGGTGATCGATTTGGCGGCGGAGATCTGGCGATATTTCGGGGCACGCTCCTGGTGTTTGATGAACGCCTGCCAGAAAACAGACGGAAGGTCCAGAATGGTCCGCGCTCTAAAGATCAACAGATCGACCTTGCCATCGTCGGGCTTGACGTTGAGCACGTTCTCAATGGCTTTAAACCCAACCATGCCGTAGTTGGCAACAAAGATCTCGGTGGCGCGTCCGCGATAACGCACGCCATCGGCTTCGATCACGTAGCGTCTGAGCTGGAACCCGAAAATTTGTTTGAAAATGTTTGCAAAATAGGCCAGATTGCCGAATTTCCTTTTTTCGGTGCGATTGGTGGTTTTGATCATGGTGGAACTGAACCCAATGCCAATGTTCATGGCGTGGATCTGGTTGCTGACTTCCATCAAATCCAGCTTCTTGATGTTATGATTGCCTGTCATCAGGTTCACCGCGCGCAAGGGCATGAAGGGAATCTGCAGGCTTCGGGCAATTGCGTTCCATGTGCCGCTGGGAACGATGCCCATGGGAATATGAGAGTGCACCATTCCCGCCGCCACTGCGGCGATCGTTCCATCTCCACCCGCAGCAATTACCAGGTCAGCACCTTTTGCAATTTCCGCGGTTACGATCTCGGACGTATTTTCACCTTCAGCCGTGAAATGAAAATGGGCCCTCCAACCGGCAGCATGCAAGCGGTTTTCAATGATGCGTTTTAATAACTGGGGGTTCGTCATCCCGGCAACGGGATTGAGAACGACAAAGGCAGTCGGGCTGATTTTACTGGATAGGGTCATTCTTTCCTTTATGAGAAAATATCTCTCTATTATTATAAAAGAGAATACTGCTCCTTCCAAAAGCAAAAAATGAACCGGAAGTATGCATTCCAAGATATTAATGGGTAATCAGCATACCCTGAGAATTATGCCCCGAGATTGAGCTGGTTTGAGGGGATCGATACGCGCTTTCGCAGATCATCAAATCAGAAGGATGGGTAACAGGTTGAAGATGGAATCAGGCGCAGACATTTGCATTTCTTGAAATGGAAAAATGGGAAAGCACTACGGAAATTGCTTGACGTGAGGCTTGCCAGGCAATACAATATAAAAAATAGAATAATGCTTTTTGGTGTCCTCCCAAATTGGAAGGCTTAAAGGCGAAACCGGTGCATAATCCGGTGCTGTCGCGCAACTGTGATTCAGGGAATTCCTGATCAGCCAGGTCGCCCGCCAAAAAGCGTGTTTCCACACTCTCGCTGAAAGGAGGTGGGCACTCGCCAGCAATATCGCGAAACCCCAATCCAATGCGATCGGGGTTTTTTTGTTCGCATGGATACATACTTTAATAAAGGACACTGGTAATGAAATCCAAACTTCGAAATCTGCTTTTGATACTGATCATGACCGCGCTGCTGAGCGCTTGTGCGGCTCCCGCGGCTCAACCTACACCATCCGCCATTTCACTCGTCGACGGGCTGGAACGACCGGTCACCCTGGAAAAACCGGCGGTGCGCATTGTCTCGCTCACGCCTTCCATTACTGAAATTTTGTTTGCCATAGGCGCCGGTGAGCAGGTGGTCGGGCGCGACAGTTTTTCGAATTTTCCTGCGGAGGCAGCCGACGTTGAGGATGTCGGGGGATCGATGGGAAGTTACTCCCTTGAAACGATCACCAGCCTGCAGCCCGACCTTGTGCTGGCAGGCGAAATCAACCCGCCGGAACTGGTCAAATCACTGGAAAACCTCGGACTCACCGTATATTACCTGCCCAACCCCGAAGGCCTGGATACTTTGGATGATATGCTGATTTCCGTGGGCACACTCAGTGGGCATGGTAAAGAGGCGGAAGCCCTGGCTGCTTCGCTCAATGCCAGGATCGAGGTCATTCGAAACAAGATCAAGGACGTTCAGGATCGACCGCTGGTCTATTACGAACTGGATGCGACCGATCCTGCCAAACCGTGGACCCCCGGCCCGGGGAGTTACATGGACGAACTGATCCGCGAGGCGGGAGGTGAAAACGCCGGAGCGGCGCTGAAAT
Organism: Anaerolineaceae bacterium; assembly: GCA_034428895.1. Lineage (GTDB taxonomy): Bacteria > Chloroflexota > Anaerolineae > Anaerolineales > Anaerolineaceae > UBA6107. Next base: position 2,100 of record DAOUGM010000031.1, on the reverse strand, counting down.
CCGCGTGGGCGGAGATCAGCATCGAGCAGCTTCTTGTGCAGGATCCCGACATCATCCTGCTGGGAGACTCGAATTACGGCGTAACCCTGCAACAGGTGGCAGACCGTGCCGGCTGGGAAGGGATGACCGCTGTAAAAGAAGGCAAGATCCATCCCTTCAATGACGACCTGGTCAGCCGTCCGGGTCCGCGCCTGGTGGATGGATTGGAAGAACTGGTGAAGATCCTGCACCCCGAACTGCAATGACGAAAACCAAGAAACGATTGCAGCCCTACCTTGTCACCACGCTGATCCTTTTGGCAGCGGTGGTGTTGAGCATTGCCGTAGGCAGCGTGTTCATTTCACCAAGAATCATTTTCGATGTGTTGTCTTCAGCGTTGCGCGGTGAAATTTCCACGCTCGACCCGGATGGGATTTATTTGACCATCCTCACCAGCCTGCGCATCCCACACACGGTGCTGCTGCTGTTCGTAGGGGCGGCGCTGGCAGGCAGCGGCGGCGCCTACCAGGGATTATTCCGCAATCCACTGGCGGATCCGTATTTGATCGGCGTTTCCTCGGGGGCGGGGCTGGGAGCCGTGACGGCGATGATGATGCAGTGGCCGTATACCACCCTGGGATTGATGGCAGTCCCTGCCGCAGCTTTCATCGGCGGAATGGTCACGGTGCTGGTGGTGGCTTTGCTTGCGCGCGTTGGCAAGACCGTGCCCACCACCAACCTGATCCTGGCGGGGGTGGCGGTGAGCGCATTTACCTCAGCGGTCACCTCGGCGCTGATGATCAATTCCACCGGAGAGCTGAGGCGGGCACTGGTGTGGATGATGGGCGGGGCTTCACAGGCCGGCTGGGGGCCAGTGACGGGGATACTTCCATATATGGTTGTTGGCCTGGCTGGACTGGTGCTGGTGGGGCATCCGCTCAACGTGATGCAGTTCGGTGACGAACAGGCTCAGCAGCTGGGGATCCGGGTGCAGCGGGTGAGGTGGTTCACCATCATACTGGCAACCCTCTGCACGGCGGCAGCGGTGGCTTACGCCGGGATCATTGGTTTCGTTGGTCTGGTTGTGCCGCATATCGTGCGCCTGGTGTGGGGGGGCGATTACCGCAGGCTGATCCCGCTTTCCATGCTGGGCGGAGCAGCGATGCTGCTGCTGACGGACGTTGTGGCGCGCTCGGTGATCGCTCCGCAGGAAATTCCGGTGGGGATCATCACCGCCCTGCTGGGCGGGCCGTTCTTCCTGTGGGTGCTGAGACGCTCGAAGTCGCAAAATTACTGGTGAAGCCGATGTTTACCGTGAATTCAATTACCGCCGGTTACGGCACAAAAACTGTTTTGCAGGATGTATCCTTTCACATTCCGGAAGGGACGCTACTGGCGTTGATCGGACCGAACGGATCGGGCAAGACCACCTTCATCCGGGCGGCCAGCGGCGTACTTCCGCTGCAGGCAGGCAGCATCCTCGCCGGTGCAAAGGATGTGCATAAAATGGGCAGCCAGGAACGGGCACGCATGATCGCGGTGGTGCCCCAGGCACGCGCCATTCCAGCGGCGTTCAACGTGGAAGAGATCGTGGCGCTGGGTCGCACCCCGTACCTCAACTGGCTGGGCAAGCTTTCGGAACGCGACCAGCAGGTGATCGACCGCGTGATGGAGCAAACCGATCTGACCGCGATGAGGGAACGCAACGTGGCGGAACTTTCAGGGGGAGAACAGCAGAGGTTGTTTCTGGCGCGGGCGCTGGCGCAGGAAGCGCCGCTGCTGCTGATGGATGAACCCACGACCCACCTCGACCTGCAATACCAGGTGAATCTCATGCAGCGCGTCCGACGGCTGGCGCACCCCTCAGCGGAAGAACTTTCCATGGGAGCGATACCCAGGACGGTGATCATTGCCATTCATGATATCAACCTGATCTCGCGCTACGCCGACCAGGTGGGGCTGCTGGTGGGAGGAAAACTGGTGGAGTTCGGTACGCCACGTGATGTGCTGAGATCGGACTTGCTCAGCCGGGCGTACAATCTTCCGCTGCGCGTGATGAGGGATGACCGCGGGTATGCGCTGGTCACGCCCGCGGAGGATGAGGATGGGCTATAATGCGTT
>DAOUGM010000030.1:0-6290 GCA_034428895.1 Anaerolineaceae bacterium | reverse complement strand
CGATTCTGGGAGGAACTGCAGGGCAAAGACCGCAACCTGTCTGCCGAACAAAGCATGAAAGAACTGGGATTTTAAAAAGAAGAAAACAAAAAAAACGAAAAGGGCGAACTAAACGAAATAATTATTTGAGATGCGGAGGGGAGATTTTGTATGGGAATTACGGAACAAACGATTCTTTTTAAAGATGAAAGTTATCTCATCCAGGGAGCCGTTTTTGAAGTTTATAAAGAAATCGGCTCCGGGTTTCTGGAATCGGTCTATCAACTGTGTCTGGAAAAGGAGCTTGCGGATCGCGGTATTCCTTTCAAATCCCAACCTGAGTTGACCTTCAATTACAAAAATCAAGATTTGGGTCTGGTCTTTAGGCCAGATTTTTTGTTATTCGACAAAATCATTATGGAAATTAAAGCGGTCAAGGATACTGCAGAAGAACACCGCATACAGATCTACAACTATCTCAAAGCATCTCACCTCAAATTAGGGTTGCTGGTCAATTTTGGTCATTTTCCCAGAGCAACCGTTGAAAGAATCATTCTTTCAGAACGAAAATAAGTGTGAAATTTTTTTGGTTTTTCTTGTTTTTTGAAAATTTCGTTTATTTCGCGTTACTCTTTTAATCTGCGAATTCACATTATTTCGTGGTTTCTTTTACTTTGGCCATAATATCCATATCACAAACGAGGTAGCCAATCCGGTCAGCACGCCGGCAACCACTTCCAGCGGAGTATGCCCAATCATTTCCTTCAGTTTCTTCTGATCGATATTGGGGCTTTTGATATATTCATCGATCAGGCGGTTGATGATCACCGCGTGGTACCCGGCTTCGCGCCGCACCCCCGAAGCGTCGTAGATCACGATCATCGAGATCGCCACCGCGATGGCAAACGCCGGTGTGTTGAACCCGTCGAACAGTCCGATTGCCAGGGTGGTGGCAGTAATGATGGAGGCGTGCGTGCTCGGCATGCCTCCCGTACCAAATGCCTGGGCCAGGTTGATCTTTTTGTGTACCAGGTAATAAGTTGGAATTTTAAACAGCGCTCCCACCAGCCAACCCATGAAGCAGCATACCAATTCGGGGTATCCATTAATCCATGCCATCGATCATTCACCTGCTTCTCTCGAGTCTGAGTTTGGGTTCAACTGCTTGATGCGTAAGTCCGCCTGTTCCAGCAGGGATGCGCAGTACTGCACCAGCAGCTGACCGCGCTCATACAATTTCACCGTCTCCTCCAGCGGCTTCTGCGCCGTTTCGAGGGTTTCAACGATCTGTTCGAGCTCGCTGAACGCCTGTTCATAGGTCAGGTCAGCCAGCTTGGTTTCATTTTTTTTCATCTGTCGCTCCTTTGGAAGGATGTTCAGGTGTGTTTGAAAGAACGCGTGAAAGGATCATGCCGTCCGAAACCTGGATATCCAGCACATCGTCGGTTTGCACCTGGTCCACGCTGCGCACGATCTCGCCCGCCGCACCGGTGACAATGGCATATCCGCGCTGGATCACCGCGTAGGGATTCAAGCTGGCAAGGTGGCGGCTTGCACTGCGTACCTCGGATCGCATCAACTGAATACGATGAGACTCGGCCTGATCCAGCCTGCCTGCCAGTTCGTCCAGCATTTGCCGGTCGCTGCGCACGCGCCAGGCGGGCGAAAGGATTTCCAGGCGGGACATCCTTTCGGTCAGCATTCCGCGCAGTTCACCCGCGGTTTGCTGCAATGCATATGTCAACCGCCCGGCAAGACCTCCGATCTGTTCGCGCAGGTCGGCGGCATTCGGCACGGCGATCTCAGCCGCCGCGGTGGGTGTGGGTGCCCGCAGGTCGGCCGCAAAATCGGAGAGGGTGAAATCCGTCTCGTGCCCGATGCCGGTGATCACCGGAATTGCCGAGTCGGCGATCGCGCGCACTACGCGTTCATCATTGAACGCCCACAGATCTTCCAGCGACCCGCCGCCGCGCGCCACCAGGATCACCTCCACGCCGGGCTCCAGGTTTAGTGCCACAATCGAGCGAACGATCTGCGGCGGAGCATCGTCCCCCTGTACCGCACACGGCGCCAGGACCACTTCCGCCAGGGGATATCTCCTCCGCAGCGTGTTTAAAATATCCTGCAGCGCTGCTCCGCTGGCTGAGGTGGCAATCCCGATCTTTGCCGGGCGTTCCGGGATGGTTTTTTTTCGCTCCGCGGCAAACAACCCCTCGGCTTCCATGCGGGCTTTCAGGCGCAGAAATTCCTGGTACAGCGCGCCCTCGCCGGTCAGGCGAACCGCGTCCACGTAAAGCTGATACTGGCCGTCGCGCTCATAGATGCCGATCGAGCCGTGCGCTTCGATTGCCATTCCGCTTTGCAGCGTCAGCGGCAGGCGCATCGCGGTCATTTTCCAGACCACGCACTTCAGCGCGGAATACGGGTCTTTTAATGTGAAATACACGTGCCCCGATGCCGGGCGCGACAGGTTGGAGATTTCTCCCTGCACCCAGATATCCTGCAGGATCTCGTCGCTCTCGAACAGTTCGCGCAGGTAACGCGTGATCTCGCTGACCGACAACGATGGGGGCGGAAACAATGAGGGCTGGTGCATACCCATAGAATATCACAATTTAAGATTTCAACCATTTCAATCAGTTAACGCTTTACCGGATTTGCGGGTAGAATTAACCATCGGGCACAGAGGTGGTGCAATGGAAAACATGTGGTCTCCTTGGCGCATGAAATATATCAATGACAGTGAAAACCCTGAGGGCTGCGTTTTTTGCTTTGCCCCCCAGAAGAACCATGACGAGGATATGCTGATTGTCCACCGCGGCAAGGCGGCATTCGTTATCCTCAACCGCTATCCGTATACCAGTGGCCACCTGATGGTGGTCCCCTTTTCCCATGTGTCCAGCATCGAAATGCTCACCCCCGAGGTGCGTTTCGAGATGATCGAACTGGTCAACACCGCGTTGAGGGTGCTGCGCTCCGCATACAAACCCGATGGTTTCAATGTGGGCATTAACATGGGGTCTGCCGGCGGGGCGGGGATTGCCGAGCATGCCCACATTCACGTGGTGCCGCGCTGGGCGGGAGACACCAACTTCATGTCCACCGTAGGAGAAACCAGGGTCATCCCCGAAGATCTGGCAATTACCTACAAGCGAATTAAAGAAGCGTGGAAATAATTACTACCGCGGAGGAGGAAGGGAAGTAAAGTAATTCTTGATTAGCACGTAATAATCCACAAAGGGAGGACAAATGACAGAAAACGAAATTGCCAAAATCGTTGAAGATTCAGCATACCAAATTCATAAGCAACTGGGCCCAGGTTTGTTGGAATCAGCCTACCAGGCGGTACTGGCATATGAATTGAGAAATCATGGGTTGGCCGTCGAAACCGATGTACTGATGCCGTTAAATTACGATCAATTGTCTTTGAATTTGGGGTACCGGGCGGATATCATCGTTGAAAACAAAGTTGTTGTCGAACTCAAATCTGTTGAAAAAGTGAATGATTTTCATAAAAAACAATTACTTACTTATCTACGAGTTGCCAATCTACACCTGGGTTTGCTGATCAACTTTGGCGCGCCCTTGATGAAGAGAGGAATTACCAGAATCGTGAATGGATCACAGGAATAATAATTCCAGGCAAACACCATCCCCAATCGCCTTCAACAATTGGGGATTTTATATAATTAATCAAATTTTGCTTTAAGTTCTTTGCGCCTTTGCTTGATCTATCCCAACAGCTCTTCCAGTATCTTTCGCGCCAGGTTGGCATCTGCCTTGCCGCGCATTTTCTTCATCACACCGCCCACGAACCAGCCGATGAGGGTCACCTTGCCGCCCTTGTAAGCCGCCACTTCGTTGGGATTTTCCGCCAGCAGCTCTTCGCATATCGCGCGGATGGCGCTGTCGTCGCTGACCAGCCCCAATCCTTCCTCAGCCACGATCTTTTCCGGCGATTTTCCGCTGTCCTGCACCTTTTGCAGCAGTCCCTTGCCGGTGTTGATATTGATCGTCCCCTGGTCCACCAGTTTGAGGATCTCCGCCAGTGCAGCCGGGGTGAGTTTCATCTCCTCCGGATTCAACCCCTGTTCGTTGATCATGCGCAGCACGTCGTTCATCAACCAGTTGGAAACCTTCTTGGGATCTCCGCCGTAGGCCTCGACCGTTCTTTCATAATAATCCGAGAGTTTCCGTTCCGCAGTGAGAATATCGGCGTCGTACTCAGGCAGCTTGTATTGTTCCACGAAGCGTGCGCGGCGCGCCAGCGGAAGTTCGGGAAAATCCGCCAGGATCCCCTTTTGCCATTCATCGGTCATGCGAATGGGCAGCAGGTCCGGCTCGCGGAAGTAGCGGTAATCCGCCTCAGTTTCCTTGGAGCGCATCTTTTTCAGTGTCCCGCTGTCTTCGTCCCATTCCAGCGTCCAGGCTTCGATGCGTTTCCCGGCTTCCACCTCGCGCATCTGGCGCTCGATCTCCTTGGCGATCGCGTCGCGCACCGCATCGATGGAGTTGACATTCTTGATCTCGGTCTTTGGGTTCAATTTGGTTTCACCCCTGACGCGGATCGAGACGTTGGCGTCGCAGCGCAGGTGGGCTTTTTCCATGTCCGCTTCGGATATGCCCAGCCAGCGCAGCAATTGGCGCAAGCGCATCAGGTACTGCGCGGCTTCATCGGCAGTACGCAGGTCGGGACCAGTCACCATTTCCACCAGTGGAACGCCGCAGCGGTTGAAATCGATGAAACGGCGGTTGTTGGCGGTCTTGGTCTTGCCGGCGTCCTCCTCAATGTGCAGTTTCCAGATCGATACCCGTCGCGTATACGGCTGCTTGTCCGGTGCGGCTGATGCCGGTACCGGCAGGTCGAGGTATCCGCCTTTTGCCAGCGATTGATCGAACTGCGAGATCTGGTAGCCTTTGGGCAGGTCGGGATAAAAATAATTCTTGCGGTCGAAGTATGATAGCGGTCGGATCTCGGCATTCATGGCATGCGCCAGCAGCACACCCTTTTCCACCACGGCCTTGTTGAGCACCGGCAGCACACCGGGCAGACCGCAGCACACCGGGCAGATGTTCGTGTTCGGGGGATCGAACCACGAATCCGCCTTGCATGCGCAAAACACCTTGGTGGTGGTATTGAGTTGAATGTGCGTTTCCAGTCCGATGATCGCTTCGTAATCCGTCATGATCTCTCCAAATGATCGGGCAGGGGTTGATCCTCGCCCGCTGTGTCCTTTTTACCTCGCCAGGTCGAGGGTGTAATACCCTTCGTACTCGCTGCCGCTGACGCACCAGTACCCGACTCCGGCATAGGTGTAAGTCCCGTTCAGCATATTATCGCGGTGCAGCGTGCTCCCCATCCAGGCTCCTGCGGCGGAACCCGCAGAATTCAACGATCCTGTGCCCGCGTAGACATTTTCGGCCGCGGCCGAGTAAGAAAAACCTGCCGCCATCATGCGGTCGAACGGACTGGAACCGTTCGATCCGGTGTGACTGAAGAAATTATTGGTGGCCATGTCCTTGCTGTGGCTGCGCGCGGCGGAGGTCAGTGCGCCCGAATAAGTCAGCGCTTCCACTCCGGCTTTGGCGCGCTGTCCGTTCACATAAGCCAGCACCGAAGATTCGATTCCCGTATCTCCGCCATTGCATACCCCTGATCCGCCGCTGCTTCCGCCCGAACCCGAAACAACGGATTTACTGGTAGGCTGCGGTGTGTTGGTCGCTGTGGGTGTCGGCGTCTCCGTGGCTGTGGATGTCGCGGTAAATGTCGCCGTCGCAGTCGGCGTGTTGGTGGCGGTGGGGGTGAATGTTGCGGTTGAGGTGGCCGTGGCGGTGGGCGTCGATGAGATGACCATTTCCTTGATCGCCTGCGTGACCTGGCATCCGGAGAGAGCAAATACGGCCAACGTTGTCAACAAGAGTGTGGGGAACGCCCTTCTTTTCATTTATTGAATGATCCTTTTTAATTTGAAGATACCCGTAACACTTGCGGTTTCATCTTCCGCCAGGGTTCGTTTTCAGTTGCGGTCTCAAATGCCCTGCCGATGCGGAACAGGTTTGCCTCGCTGAAATCCGCGCCCAGCAGCTGGATTCCGATGGGCAGCCCGTCGACGTCCAACCCGGCGGGTAGCGAAATGCCGGGAATGCCGGCATGGTTGGCAGGCACCGTGAGTTGGTCGGCGTACTGCATCAGCACCGAATCGCCGTAGACCGCCGCCATCTCAAAGGCGGTGGTGGGGGTGGTGGGGGTCAGCAGTGCATCCAGGCGGTATTCTCCGCCCGGGTCGAAGACCGTTTCGAAATCGCGCCGC
>DAOUGM010000029.1:0-27656 GCA_034428895.1 Anaerolineaceae bacterium | reverse complement strand
GTCGGGGCGGGCGGATTTGAACCGCCGACCTCTCGGTCCCGAACCGAGTGCTCTAGCCGGACTGAGCCACGCCCCGAACGAAAGTGATTATACCTTAACCCCCGGCAATCGGGCAAGATTTTCCCTTCCTTCCCTTTTTTTAGGTACAATTGGGTTCATATCCCTCTTATGAAGATCAACCCCCGCCTCCTCACCTCGCTTTTCCTCGGCCTCCTGCTCGGCGCATGCGCGCCGGGCGCGCCTGCCGTCACCCCCACCCCTCCGCCGCCTCTGCCGACAGAAACGCTGCTGCCCACCCTCACCTTGCAGCCCACCCCCACATCCATTCCGCGCTACCAGGGTCCCCTGACCGCGGTGCAGCGCGCACTTCTGCAGAAAATTGCCAACTCGTATATTTCCGAAACCCCGGAAGAAACCACGGCCACCGCGCTGCGCATGAATTACCAGGGGGAAAACAGCACAACGTATATGATGTGCGGCCCGCTCTCGCTGGCCATCCTTCAGGGCGCCGGCCTGGTCGATCCTGCGATCCCCCTGGCCGATTTCTGGTACCTCAACCCGCGCCCGGGTAAAGAAGAATTCCGCGTCAACAAAGCCCTCCCTCCCGAGCGCTTCGAAATGGTCAAAAAAGAAACTTCCATTGCGCAGTTGGACTATGCGGAAGACCCGCTCTACGCCGGGGATTTTCTCTACCTCCTCGCGGGGGATAGCGGCAGCTTCGAGCACATGCTGGTGGTCTCGCGCGTCGATGAAGCCGGGCGGGCGTACGCGGTGACCAATCTCAACACTGCCGAGGGCGTGGTCATCCATGAGGTGATGCTTTACGATCCGAACGAGCCGGGAGTCGGTCAGTTCTACGAATGGACCAACCGTGCCAATGCCGCCCTTGGGCGCACCGGTTACGGCGGTTACTGGCGCTGGCGCTTGAAAGCCCCTCTCCCCTGATCGATATTTCCTTCAACATTCCGCCATCCCGCTGCGGATTCTGTATTAAAATTTAAGGCAAGAAACTTGCAACCGGAAACGGATATGGAAAACTGCGTATTCTGCCGCATCATCGAAAAGACCATGCCCTGCGATCTCGTGTACGAGGATGAGGAATTCATCGTCATCCGCGACATTCACCCCCTCACACCCCTTCACCTGCTGGTCATTCCCCGCAGGCATATCTCCTCTGTCAACGAACTGGACGAATCCGATCCGGCGTACGCCGGGCGCTTGTTGTTCGTGGCACGCAAGGTCGCGCGCGAAAAGCTCGGCGCAGACGGCGGGTACCGCCTGGTCATCAACACCGGCGCGCAAGGCGGACAGTCCGTGTTCCACCTTCATCTGCACATCCTTTCCGGTAAACCGCTCATCAGTTCACTGCTCACCAGGGGGTTGCGTTGAAATCTCCGCTGCCGTTCACCGCCGCGATCTTCACCAGTCTCATCCTTCTCGCCGGCTGCATCCAGCCTGCCCCAGACACGCGCCCCTGGCTGCTCGAATCCACCGCCGAAATCCCCGCGCAGGCCTTCGACCCCGCGCCCGCCCTGACCTTGCCGGGAACGCGCGAACCCGGCACAGCGTATTCCACGCCCACACCCGACGCGCCGCGTACCCTGAACACGCCGCGCGCCAACCAGGAGTTGTATGTCGTGCAGTACGGCGATAACCTGGCTGCCATTGCCCAAAAATACAACATCGACCTGGGGGTGCTGATCAGCGCCAATGCGCTCCCCGATCCGAACGTTCTCGAGATCGGTCAGGTTATCACCATCCCCGCGCTCATCCCCAATACCCAACCCTCCGATTTTAAGATTATCCCCGATTCCGAGCTGGTGTACGGTCCGTTCAGTTCGACCCTCGATGTCGATGCGTTCATTGCCAAGCACAAGGGCTACCTGGCGGGCTACAGCGAGGAAGTGGACGAAAAGCCGCTCACCGGATCCCAGATCGTCAAACGCATCAGTTACGAATACTCAGTGAATCCGCGCCTGCTGCTGGCGCTGCTGGAATATCGCTCCGGCTGGGTGACCTCGCGCCACATCGATGAAACCACCCGCGATTACCCGATGCGCATATTGGATGAAAACCGCAAGGGTCTCTACCGTCAGCTCGCCTGGACGGCCAACCAGCTCAATCGCGGCTATTACTTATGGAAGATCGGCGCCATCTCCTACATTAACCTGGCGGACGGCGGGCTGGTGATGTTCTCGCCCACCCTCAACGCCGGCACGGCCGCTGTGCAGTACATGCTTGGGCTTTACTCTACCCCCTCAGACTGGCAAACGGCAGTCTCTGAAAAAGGGGTTTACAAAACCTACACCCATTTCTTCGGCATCCCCTTCGACCTGGGGATCGAACCGCTCAGCCCCTCCAACCTTGCCCAGCCCGAATTGAACCTGCCCTTTGAGGAAGGGTCGGTCTGGTCGTTCACCGGCGGGCCGCACGCCGCTTGGGGAGACGGTTCCGCCTGGGCAGCCCTGGATTTTGCCCCACCGGGTGAAGCCTTCGGCTGCGTTCAATCCAATGCCTGGGTGGTTGCCGCCGCGGACGGATACATCGTGCGTTCATCCGACGGCGCCGTGGTCCAGGACCTGGACGGCGATACTCTGGAGCAAACAGGCTGGACGATCCTGTATATGCACATCGAGACGCGCGACCGTATTGCCGCAGGCACTTGGGTGAAAGCCGGAGACCACATCGGTCACCCTTCCTGTGAAGGGGGGATATCCAACGGCACCCACCTGCACCTGGCAAGGCGCTATAATGGGGAGTGGATCTCATCGGATACCAATCTCCCGTTCGTGTTGAGCGGCTGGGTTTCCGCCGGAGACGGCGATGAATACAGCGGTACGCTCAATCGGAACGGTCAAATCGTTTATTCCTGGGACGGACGAGTTGCAGACAACCAGATCCAGCATTAACAAACTCAAACTCATCGCCGGAGCAGCCAGCATCTTCGCTGCCATGCTTTCCTGTTCCCAGGGGTATGTCAGCCCTGTCGAATTGACGGCGACCGCGCTGGTGCAAGGACCCGTCAGCACCGACCTGCCCACCCGGACATCGATGCCCCCCTCCGCCACACCCGAGACGCCTTCCCCGGTGCCCACATTCACCGACCTTCCACTATTCACCAGCACCCCGCAGCCCACCCGCACCATCGATCCGAATGCCACCCCCAGGCCGCCCATCCAGTATTACACCCAGGCGGGAGATACCCTGCCTTCCATCATGGACAGATTCGGCGTTACGGCAGAGCAGATCACTCCCAGCCAGCCCATCCCAACCACCGGTTTGATCAGCCCGGGAATCCTGCTGGTCATCCCCGACGTTCTGGATAACGTCTACGAATCCACCACGATCATGCCCGACAGCGAGGTGGTCTACTCGCCTTCGGCAGTGGGTTTTGACATCGAAGCCTTCGTGGCTGATGCTGGCGGTTACCTGAGCCGCTACACCCAGGAAGTGGGTGCAAGGAAATACAGCGGGGCGGAACTGGTCAAACGCGTGGCAGAAGAGAATTCCGTCAACCCCTACCTGCTGTTGGCGGTACTTGAATATAAAAGTCATTGGGTTTACGGCAGCCCCACCAACATTGCCGAAGCCGAATACCCCATGGGCATGGTCAGACTGGAATACAAGGGCCTGTATAAGCAGCTCTCGTGGGCAGTTTCTCAACTTTCTCTCGGTTATTACGGCTGGCGCGCGGGCATTCTCACCTCCCTCACCTTTCACGACGGCTCGCAGCAGCGCATCAGCCCCGGACTGAACGCCGGGACGGCCGCCGTGCAGTACCTGTTCTCGAAGCTGTATGACAAACTCGAATGGTCGGCCGCTCTGTACGGTGGGAACAGCATGCCGGCTTTGATGGAAAAAATGTTTGGCAATTATTACATTCGCGCCCAGGCGGTGGGGCCTCTCTACCCGCCGGATTTAAAACAACCGGAACTCGAACTCCCGTTCCAGGCCGGCATTACCTGGACCTTCACCGGCGGACCGCATTCCGCCTGGGGTACCGACGGTGCCCTGGCCGCGCTTGATTTCGGCCCGCCCACCGGCAAACCGGGCTGCGTTTCCACCGACCTATGGGTCACCGCCATGGCGCCGGGCGTCATCGTGGAAGCCGAAAACGGTCGCGTGATCGAGGATCTGGACGGTGACGGCATCGAGCAAACCGGATGGAATATCATGTACATGCACATCGAAACTCGCGACCGCATCGCTGTGGGTAGGCGCGTGGAAACTGGTGATAAAATTGGTCATCCTTCCTGTGAAGGCGGCGTTTCCACCGGTACGCATACACACGTGGCGCGAAAATTTAACGGGGAATGGATCCTTGCCGACGGTCCGCTGCCGTTCGTGATGAGCGGTTTCACCGCCCACAACGGCGATGTGCCTTATGCCGGTACCATGACGAACGGCGACCACACCGTCACCGCCGACCCGCTCGCCTCACCCAAGGCTGATATTACGAAACCCAGGCCGTGATCATCCATTCAATGATCCAGTAAATTGGTAAATGAAATTTTTCTTGAACAATAAAAATCACACCAGGCGCACGATCTCGCACATCCTGAATTTTCTTGCGGGCATCGTTCTTCTCTCCGCATGCGCTCCAGCAATTCCTGTTGAAACTGCAATAACCTTGATCGTTGAGACGCAACCCTCGCCCGTGACGGAAGAACCTGCCACGCCCACTCCCATCGCCACTCGCCCGGTCTATGCTCCAGGAACCCCGGTGGATTATATCGTTCAAACAGGCGACACCTTCATGTCGGTGGCGGCGCATTTCAATACCACGATCCAGGAAGTGCTGGAAGCGAATCCGGGTCTTTCGAAAAACATTACCACCCTGGCCCCCGGAACACTGATCAAGGTGCCGATCTATTACGAAGCCCTGTGGGGAAACGCGTATCAGATCATCCCGGATTCATTGTTTGTCAATGGTCCTGCCCAGGTCGGGTTCGACACGCGCGCCTTTGTCGAGTCACAGCCGGGCTGGCTGAAGAACTATTCCTCCCTGGCGGGTAACGAAACCCGGCGCGGAGGCGACCTGATCGATTACATTGCCCAGGAGTATTCCATCAGTCCGCGTTTGCTGCTGGCGATTGCGGAATACCAGGCCGGGGCACTCACGCAGCCCGTCCTTCCAGAGGAGATGAAAACTTATCCACTGGGATACGAGGATATGTATCACAAAGGTTTATATTTACAAATGGTTTGGGCGGCAAATTCACTCAATAACGGATATTATGGCTGGCGCAGCGGAAAGCTGGATACCATCACCCGCCTGAACGGCACCATCGAGAATCCTGACCCCTGGCAGAATGCAGCCACCGTTGCCATCCAGTATTATTTTTCGTTTACCCTGCCAGTTGATGAATACACGAAGGCAATTTACAGTGAAGGTCTTTCGAAAACATATTCTGAATTGTTTGGAGATCCCTGGGTTAATGTGATTGACCATATCCCCGGCGAGTTGGAACAGCCGAAATTTGTGCTGCCGTTCGCGTCTGGCAAAACCTGGACGTACACAGGCGGTCCGCATGCCGCTTATGGCGATGGTGAACCCCTGGCGGCCATCGATTTTGCCCCTCCCACCGGTGTGGGAGGCTGCGTCGATACGATCGAATATGCGGTCGCCGTGGCAGATGGCCAGATCGTGCGCTCGGGATCGGCAGTGGCGATGCTCGACCTGGATCAGGACGGCGACGAACGCACTGGCTGGGTGATCATGTATCTGCACCTGGCCACCAAGGACCGCGTGCGCCCCGGTGTGCTGGTCAAGGCGGGCGACCCGCTTGGACACCCGTCCTGTGAAGGCGGAGAAGCCACCGGCTCCCACATCCATATCGCCCGAAAATACAACGGTGAATGGATCGAGGCGGAAGGCGCGCTGGCTTTCAACATGGAAGGCTGGTCAGCCGGCAACGGGCTGGAGTCCTACCAGGGTACGCTTAAGAAATTTGGCCGCACGGTCACCGCCTGCACCTGCGCCGATCCAAAGAGCCAGATCACCGCGGGACAATAAACTTAAAAAAATAACGACTCCCGGGGATTAAGTCCCATCTCCGGGGGTCGTTTTTTCCAAACCTGTCTAGAAACTGAATAGAACCGCTTTTTTACCGCTGCAGTCCTGCTTCCTACTCCTCGATTATTCGATAAGAAGTTTTGATATTGACCGCTTTGCGCAGCATGGCCATGCCGGAACAATACTTGTTCTCGCTCAGGTCTATCGCGCGCTCCACAGATTCTTTGTCGATCCCTTTGCCGCTAACCACATATTCCAGCGTGATATCCGTGAATACTTTGGGGTGTTCGGTAGCCCGGTCGGCATGCAGCACGATCTCGAATTTCCGGACATCCAAACGCTTCTTCTGCAGGATGGAGATGACATCCATCGCCGTGCAGCCGCCCAAACCCATCAGGATCAACTCCATTGGAGTCGCCCCTTCTCCCGAACCACCGTGCTCAAGCGTGGTATCCATGGGGATTTCAACCCTGGTATCGGCGACCCCGGTGAACGTCATCGCATGCTTCCATGTTAATTTGGCATCCATCGATTCCTCCTCAAGAATGTTTTACAAATAATGTTTGGTTGTGATATCAGTCACTCCAACTGGAGTTTTATAACTTTATCAGGTAAATCCGCCGCCCGCAACCTGGTAACCGCATTCCGGGCAGGTCAGGATCAAAAGACCGTCATAATCCATCGTGCCGCTGCCGCAGCGCGGGCAGGTGTCTCCGCAAGATGGAACGAGACAGGATTGTTCATCGGTTTTAAACAATGGATTCGAGGTATCACCTGCTCGTGCTTGTACAAAATCTTCCATGTTTTGAATACTTTTCCCAATTATGTGTAATCATCCAGGTGCAGCCGGGCAAACAAGCGCGCACGCACGCCCTCCGGCAGCTGATCATCCTGACCCGACGTGTGATACAGTTCGATCGTCCGGCGCAAGGTATCCAAAACAATGGTGCAATTGGTGCATTCCGCAAGGTGAGCCTGAAGTTGGTCGCAAAGTTCCGATCCCAATTCACCGTCGACATAATCGGAAAAATATCTCAAGTAATCCTTGCAGTGCCCGTGTTCATCCATTCTTTGCCTCTGTTCCCATTCGCTCCCGAAAATATCCTGAAAGTCCGTCGCGCAGTTTCAACCTCGCGCGCACCAGGCGGGTTTTGACCGCATCCTCCTTGATGCCAAGGATATTCGCCGTTTCATTTCCTGAAAATCCCTCCACATCGCGCAGGATGAATACCATTTTCAATGGCTCGCTCAGTTTATCGATCTCCTCCTGCAGAACTTTCCTCGTTTCCGCCGACAGCAACTCGGTTTCCGGAAAACCGCGCCAATCGACAATTTCGGGCAGGCTTTCCACATCTTCCTCTTCGTCGTCGATTTCCACGACCTGACCGAGCGGCTTCCGTTTGCGAATGACCATTAACGCTTCATTGGCTGCGATGCGATACAACCATGTGGTTATCGATGACCGGCGTTCGAAAGCCGGTAACGCCCGGAACGCCTTGATGAATGTTTCCTGGAGCGCATCTTCGGCATCCTGTTCGTTGTTCAGCATCCTCAATGCCAGACCGTAGACCTTGGCTGATGTTAGTTCCACCAGTTCGGCAAACGCCGCCCGGTCACCCGCAACCAGCCGATCGATGAATGCTGCTGAAAAATCCTTATCTTCAATCATTTAGATGAATTTATCAATGAAAAGTGACTTAACTCAACGGCCATGTCGGCAGCACATCCATATCGAGTGCATCCTGATGTTCGGCAGCGTGATGGAAGTATCCCGCCGAGGCGATCATTGCGGCATTGTCCGTGCACAGCGAAAGCGGGGGAATATGCACCGGAAATTCCTGCTGACTGGTGAATGCTTCTCTCAACGCGCGGTTGGCTGAAACCCCACCCGCCACCAGCACGGATCTCACGTTGAATTCACGCGCCGCCTTCATGGTCTTGGTATACAGCGTGTCCACCACCGCCGCCTGAAAACTGGCAGCCAGGTCGTTCACCGGCAGTACCCGGTTCTCTTTTTCCAGTTCCCGCACCACGCGCAGCACGGCGGTTTTCAATCCACTGAATGAGAAATTCCAGGTTCCATCCAGGCGTGAACGCGGAAAGGAAAATGCCTCCGGATCTCCTTCCAGGGCGGCTTTCTGGATCGAAGGACCGCCAGGATACGCCAATCCGATCAAGCGCGCAACTTTATCGAAGGCTTCTCCGGCGGCATCGTCCAATGTCGATCCCAGGCGTTGATATTGCAGGTAATCGGTGATCAGATTCAGCTCGGTGTGACCGCCCGAAACCAGAAGCGCCAACAAGGGGAATTCGGGAGGTCGCGGAGGTTTGGGCGTATCCGCAGAATACAGCCACGCCGAGCAGATATGCCCTTCCAGGTGGTTCACCCCGATCAATGGGATTCCCCGCCCCAACACCAACCCCTTGGCAGCGTTCATTCCCACCACAAGCGAACCTGCCAGGCCGGGTCCGCGTGTCACTGCCACGGCATCCACATCTGTTAATCCCATGTGAGCCTGCTGCAGTGCTTCGTCGATCACCGCATAAATTGTGCGGATGTGCTGGCGCGATGCCACTTCAGGAAAAACGCCTCCATATTTGGCATGCAGTTCGATCTGGGTGGCAACCACGCTCGAAAGGATCGAACGCCCGTTCTCGACCACCGCTGCAGCGGTTTCATCGCACGAGGACTCGATCCCGAGTATGCGCGCTGGTTTAAAATCCATCATCATTTCCTTAACCGTCAATTTTCCTAAATTCTATTTGACCATCATTTCATCGGCAGGACAAGATCTTTGGGGTAATCCGCCAGGACCTCGAATTTTCCATCTGCTGTGACGTGATAGGTATCCTCGATGCGCACGCCCATTCCTTTTTCAGGATAATACAATCCGGGCTCCAGGGTGAAGACCGATCCGGGTGCAAGAATATCGCTGGGAGAAGGATTGTTCAAGGCGGAAAACGGCTTTTCATGGATATTTAACCCGACACCGTGCCCCAAGCTATGAACATACCCGATCTCCGTGGCAGGGTTTTCCTTGACCGTCGGATGCCCCAAATTCTCGAACAATTCACAGGTGCGCTGCTGGTAGATGGAAAACGGTGCGTTGACCTTCAGTTCGCTTGCCAGGGTGTCATAAGTCTTGCGCACGTGATCATAGAGTTCCTGCACTTCATCCGTGGCATAGCCCAGCGACCAGGTGCGCGTAAAATCGTAAAAATATCCGCCCAGGGCTTCGCACGGGTAAATGTCATAGACGATCGTCTGCCCCAGCCGCAGCAGGTCGGAAGGTGTGCCCACTGAATGGGGAATGGCCGCATCTCTGCCGATGGCAAAGATGGTTCCTTCAGGGTTTTCCACCCCGTATTCCGCCAGCCAGAGGTTGATCAGGTTCTTTACCTCGCCGATGGTAACCGGGGTGTCGTCCTTGTGAACGAGCACGCCATTGCTGGTTTTGTGACCGGTCAGGTAATCCGCGGTCTTGCCCACCACCGCCGTGGTGATCTTGCCCATCTGGCGGATGCGTTCGATCTCGTCCGCCTCCTTGGTCATCATCGCCGTCATCAGAATCTCATCCTGGACAAAGCCATGGAACTTCAGTTCCGGCATCAATTTCTCCAGGCGTGAGACGGCGGAGTAGAATGCTCCGATATCTGTTAGCCCATACACAGCCACCCGGCCGGATGTGATTCCCAGGTCTTTGAACATCCTGCTGAGGCGCAAGGCGATCGCCTCTTCAAAGTTTCCCTGTGTTTCTTTCAACAATTCCGACATGGGATATTTCAATATGTTGACCAGTTGAAGTCCTGATTTTGCCGCTTCTTCGCGTTCCATCGGAGCATAGAACAACACCCCTTGGCTGCCGCGTTTTTTGATCATCACCGTATCCGAAACATGGGCTGTGCCCAAAAAATAGGTCATCGCAGGATTGTGGTTGGCAGCCCCTGCAACGTAGAGAATGTCTATATCATGTTCTTTCATCAACCTGTCAATATCGGCTTTCATAATGTACTCCTGGCTAGAATTTGTTTAATGATATCGATCAACTGATCGTCTTCTGTCTCCAAAACCGTGCGCGGATCAAACAGCGCCCTGTCATTCTGCACCCTGCAGATGACAGCCGGGCTGGCTTTTCGCAATTGGGCAGCAAAGTCATTTACCCCGGGCACTTCCAGCGCCAGAACATAAGTCGGCAATGTCTCCTCCGGCAGGCTGCCTCCTCCGACCGTGGAGTGTTCCGCGATCACCTCTCCCCTGCCGATCTTCACACTCCAGGTTTCGGCACGCTGTTTCAAATCCTCCGGAGCGGCGGCGATCATGCGCCAGACCGGGATTGATTTCAGCGCTTCACCTCGTAAGTAATGAAGGAGGGTGACAGATAGAGCCGCCAGGGTCAATTTATCGATACGCAATGCCCGTGCCAGGGGATGGCGCTTGACTTTTTGAATTAATTCGCGTTTGCCTACAATAATGCCGGCTTGCGGACCGCCCAGCAACTTGTCGCCTGAGAAACATACCAGGTCGGCACCCGCCTGGATGGATTCCTGCACCATCGGCTCGTGTGCAAGCCCAAATGCCGAGGTGTCGAGCAGCGCGCCGGATCCCAGATCATCCAGTAGTGGAAGTCCATAGCGGTGGGCAAGGTCGGCAATTTCCTGCAAAGAAGGCTGGGTGGTGAAGCCAACCAGCTTGAAATTGGAGGAGTGTGCTCTGAGCACCAAGGACGCTCCCTCCTGAATGGCAGCCTCGTAATCCGCCAGATGCACGCGATTGGTGGTTCCCACCTCTACCAGCCTGGCACCCGATTGCTTCATCACATCCGGAATGCGGAACCCCCCGCCGATTTCCACCAATTGCGACCTGGAAATCACCACCTTGCGCCGTGCAGCGAAAGCCGAGAGGCATAACAGCACGGCTCCGGCGTTGTTGTTGACCACAAAGGCATCCTCCGCGCCGGTCAGACGACAGAGAAGGTCGGTAATATGATCGGAACGCGCTCCGCGCTCACCCTTCTGCAGGTCATATTCCAGCGTGGAATACCCAGCGGCAATAGTTTGAACCAAATCCAGCGCTTCCTTGCACAATGGCGCCCGCCCAAGGTTGGTATGCAGGATCACCCCGGTGGCGTTGATCACCGGCACCAGCGTCACTTTTTCTTCTGAGATCAACCGGGATCCCACCCGGTCGATGATTGCGCGCTCCGATGGAACATCAACACCCCGCACGGCTTCTTCGCGCAGTGCACTTAACACAAAGCGTATCCCCTCAGTGACACGTTCGCGCCCGAAGCGCGTAAGCAGAGGTGAAAGATCGGGATGGTTCAAAAGTTTGTCGGTGGATGGGATGCGCCGCAAATCAGTCATGGGTCAACGCTGCGCATTGAACCGGCTGCGTTCCCCCAGCCGGATCAGCAGCTCGATGACTGCCAGTCCGACGGCGATAAAGATGGCAAGTGCAAAATTTAAAACCTTGCCGAATTGCAGCCAAAGGATCAGGTCAAAATATGCTCCAACCAGCAGCGCTTCGCGCACCAGCACCGCGCTTGAAGCGGTTGGGACGGAAGGGAAACGCCGGTTGAGATAAAAAACGACAGGCAGCGCCAGGCCGCTGAACAAGATGGTGATCAGGAAGAACAACAACCAGCGTGGACCCAGCGTGGGTACGGTGAACCACACGATGATGATCAATCCCACCAATCCAATGCCGATCAGCACCAGGCTGGCGGTCAGGATCGAATGGAATGGAGGGAGTTGTTTCCTTAATTCGCTTGGATCGCGTTCCACCATGAACCTCTATCGAAAAATTATTGCTGCGGTTGCTTAAGAGTCAATACCATATTATATCAAGTAGAGGAAATAAATATATCTCAAGAACCAACCTTGCACAGCGATTTTACTTATGCGCACTCATCAATCCCATTGCAGTCAGGTTGGACTCCTTTCATGGTAAAATCAGCAAAACAGCGGGTGAACTCACCCGGCTCATCAAGAGAGGCGGAGGGACCGGCCCCACGAAACCTCGGCAACCAATAAAAGATCGGTGCCAATTCCGGCAGAAGCAATTCTGGAAGATGAGAGGGACGGCGCATGATTCGACCTCTCCAGCGAGAGGTTTTTTGATTATTCGTGAAGAAGATCGGAGATTTCAATGGAACGCACGTACACAAACCGCGCTTACCTGGATGCACTCAAGAAAAAGGTTGTGGTCTTTGACGGCGCGATGGGCACTAACCTTCAGAAACAGAACCTCACAGTTGAGGACTACGGTGGTGAAAGAACCTTTGGCTGCAACGACTACCTGGTCATCTCCCATCCCCAGGCGGTTGAACTTGTGCACCGCTCCTTCCTCGAAGCCGGCGTGGATGTCATCGAAACCTGCACCTTCCGTTCCAATCGTCTTACCCTGGGCGAATACGGTCTGGCAGACCAGGTGACGGACATCAACCTCGCGGCTGCCCAACTGGCACGCCGCCTCGCCGATGAATATTCCACACCCGCCCAACCCAGGTTCGTGGCTGGTTCAATGGGACCCACCGGCAAACTGCCGTCCATGAATGATGCGGAACTATCGAATATCAGTTTCGACGAACTGGCGGATATTTTCCGTGAACAGGCGGCGGCATTGATCGAAGGCGGAGTCGATCTGCTGCTGATCGAGACCTCGCAGGATATCCTCGAAGTCAAGGCCGCCATCCTCGGCGTCGAAACCGCATTTGCCCTGACGGGCAAGCGATTGCCCATTCAAGCCCAGGTGACGTTGGATACCACAGGGCGCATGCTGCTGGGTACCGATATTACTGCCGTGCTGGCGATCCTCGACGGGCTCCCGATCGATGTCCTCGGCATCAATTGTTCCACCGGACCCGACTTGATGCGCGAGCCGATCCGTTTTTTGGGTGAAAACAGTCCCCTCCCGATTTCCTGCATTCCCAATGCCGGTCTTCCCTTGAATGTGGACGGGCAGGCAGTTTATCCACTACAACCGGAACCCTTCGCGGAGACGTTATTCGAATATGCATCCAAAAACGGCATCAACGTGGTTGGCGGCTGCTGCGGAACCACCCCGGCCCACCTGAAAGCCCTGGTGGAAAAAGTGAAATCGATCCAACCGCCTGAACGCCCTGCAGCGGCACTTCCGCAGCTTTCCTCCGCGATCCAGGCACAGTCCATGCTTCAGGAACCCCGTCCATTTTTCATCGCCGAAAGGCTCAACACCCAGGGTAGCCGCATCTTCAAAAAAATGGTGCTGGAGAATGATTTCGAGAGCATTCTCACCCTGGCGCAAAAACAGGTGGAAAACGGGGCACATGCCCTTGACCTGTGCGTGGCGCTCACCGAACGCGGCGACGAAGCCGGCACCATGCGGCGTTTGATCAAAACCATTTCGCCGGTCATCGACCTGCCGCTGGTGATCGACACCACTGAATTGGAGGTGCTCGAAACAGCGCTCAAAACCGCACCGGGGCGCTGCCTCATCAATTCCACCCATCTTGAGGGCGGGCGGGAAAAAGCCGACCGCATCCTGGATCTGGCGCACAAATACAATGCCGCGGTCATCGCACTCACCATCGATGAAAAAGGCATGGCGAAAACAGCGGACCGCAAGCTGGAGGTCGCCAGGCGAATATTCGAAATCGCCGTTAATGAACACGGGCTTGCCCCGCAAGACCTGGTGTTCGATGACCTCACCTTTACCCTGGCCACCGGTTCGGAAGAATTTTCCAATTCCGCCATCGAAACCCTGCGGGGTATTCGTTTGATCAAGGAATCGTTGCCCGGCGTGCTCACCTCCCTGGGTGTGAGCAATGTTTCCTTTGGGCTGGCTGCCAACGCCCGCGGCATCATCAACAGCGTCATGCTTCATCACGCCGTCCAGGCAGGTCTGGATATGGCCATCGTCAATCCTGCCCAGATCACCCCATACGCTGATATTTCCGAAGAAGAAAAAACTCTCGCCGAAGATCTCATCTTCAATCGCGCACCGGATGCGCTGCAGAGGCTGGTGGAACATTTCCAAACCGCGGCGCCTGGCGAAGAACGAATAAACGCGCAGGAAGAAGAGATCAAACTGCTTGCGCCTTCAGAACGCCTGCAGTGGAAGATCATTCACCGCTACAAAGAGGAACTCGAATCCGATATCGACCTCTTACTCGATGAATCCGCTCTGGGCGGCACGCGCAACGACCGCGCGGTATACATCCTGAATAAGGTTCTCCTGCCCGCAATGAAAGAAGTGGGTGACAAATTCGGCAGCGGTGAACTGATCCTGCCCTTCGTCCTCCAGTCTGCGGAGGTGATGAAAAAAGCCGTTTCCTACCTCGAGAATTTTCTCGAGCGCAAGGAAGGCGTCAGCAAGGGGAAACTGGTTTTGGCAACAGTATACGGGGATGTACACGATATTGGAAAGAACCTGGTCAAAACCATCCTTTCGAACAACGGCTATACCGTGGTCGACCTGGGCAAACAGGTGCCTGCAGAAACGATCATCTCCAGGGCTCAGGAAGAAAACGCCGATGCTATCGGGTTGAGCGCCCTGCTGGTAAGCACCAGCAAGCAAATGCCGTTGATCGTCAACGAACTCAAACGCCGCGGGCTGAACTTCCCGGTGTTGATCGGCGGTGCCGCCATCAACCAGCACTTCGGCAGGCGCATCCTGCGCACCGAGGACGGATCGGTTTATGAGCCTGGTGTGTATTACTGCAAGGATGCCTTCGAAGGTCTGTCCACCATGGATGCCCTATCGCATTCAGAAACCAGGGATCAGATCAAAGCCCAAATCCTGAAGGAATCTGAAATTGAATTCGCAACCGCACAGCGCAAATCAGATGCAGTCGATGTCCCATCCCGTTCGGAGGTTCAGCCGGCGTCGAAAATCCCGCAGGTTCCCTCCTGGGGCGCCAGGGTGGTGCGGAGCATGCCGCTGGAAATGGTGTTCGAACACCTGGCGAAGAATGAACTCTTCCGGCTTTCATGGGGCGCCAAGAACACCCACGGCGAGGAATGGGAGAAACTGCGTGTTGAATTTGAATCCCGTCTGGCAGTCATGCGCAAGAACGCCGAGGTAGAAAAATGGCTCAATCCGCAGGGAGTGTACGGCTACTGGCCGGCGCAATCCACAGGCGATGACCTCATTATTTATGATCCTTCAACCCTGGACTCGGTTAATCCAAAGGAAATTACGCGCCTTCATTTCCCGCGCCAAACCGCCGGTGAGCACCTGTGTCTTGCGGATTATTTTGCCGCGGCGGATTCCGGGATCATGGATGTAGTGGCTTTCCAGGTGGTCACAGTTGGGCAGGAAGCCACGCGGCGTTTCGACCGCCTCCAGGCTGCCGGGGATTATACGGAAGCCTATTTCACCCACGGTCTCGCGGTGCAAACCGCCGAAGCCGCCGCTGATTACCTCCACCAGCACATCCGCCGTGAACTGGGTATGGCTGAAAACCAGGGGAAACGTTATTCCTGGGGTTATCCTGCCATTCCCGAACTGGAAGACCATAAGCGCGTTTTCGAGCTCCTTCCCGCGGAAAAAGAACTGGGCATGAGTCTCACAGCGGCGTACCAGCTCGTACCCGAGCAATCCACTGCCGCCATCATCCTTCATCACCCGCAAGCCAAATATTACAACACCGGCGAAACCCGCGTAGAGCAATTGATGAAATAAGGCAAATTTTCAATGGTAATGATCAACGAGTTAATCAACCTGCTGCAACAGAAACATGTGCTGCTTTCAGACGGCGCCATGGGAACCGTACTCCACCAGCGCAACATTACCGGCAGTGGGTGTTTCGATTGTCTCAACCTCTCCGATCCTGAAGTTGTGGAGAGCGTTCACCTGGATTACATCACCGCCGGCTCGGATATGATCCAGACCAACACCTTCGGCGCCAACCGCTTCAAGCTGGCAAAACACGGAGCGCAGGACCGGCTCAGTGAAATCAACGCCGCCGGAGTGAGGATCGCTCGCCAGGCATCGGCAAAAGCAGGCAAGCCTGTGCTCATCGCCGGCGATGTGGGTCCACTCGGAGTGCGCATCGCCCCCTTTGGTCGGGTACAACTCCCCGAAGCGCGCGCAGCATTTGCGGAACAGATCGGCGTTCTGGTTACTGCTGGAGTGGATCTGATCATCATTGAAACCATGGCTGATCTTTACGAAGCAGTGGAAGCCGTCACCGCCGCAAAAGAAATCGCGCCTGACCTGCCGGTGATCGCATCCATGACCTACACCCGCGATAACCGTACCCTTCTGGGTGATCCGCCCGCCAAGGTTGCCCGGCGCCTGAACCAGGCGGGTGCCGAGATCATCGGGGTCAATTGTTCAGGCGGACCGCTGCAGGTGCTCAATATCCTGCGCTCAATGCGCAATGCGGTGCCGGATGCGCTCTTTTCGGTGATGCCCAACGCAGGCTGGCCTGAACAGGTGGAGGGACGCATCATGTACCCGGCGGTACCGGAGTACTTCGGTAAGTACGCCCTTTCTTTCTGGCAGGCAGGGGCGAGTATCATTGGCGGGTGTTGCGGAACCACTCCCGAACATATTTCCTCCATGGCGATGGCTTTACAAACTGTGTCCACGCTCGAGCGTGAAAAGTTGGAAGTGGTTCCCGGTCAGTCCACGCCGCGTGAACCCGGTACCGAATCACTGCCCCCTACCAGCCTGGCGCAGAAATTATCGGAAGGTAAATTCGTCGTCGCCGTCGAAATGGACCCGCCGCGCGGGGTGGCAACCCAGAAATTACTGGCAGGCGCCAGCCTGCTGGCTGAAGCCGGCGCGGATGTGATCGACGTGGCCGACAGCCCCATGGCGCGCATGCGCATGAGCCCCTGGGCGGTGTGCAGCCTGATCCAGCAAAAGATCGCCATCGAGACGGTGCTGCATTTTCCCACCCGCGGACGAAACGTGCTGCGCGTGCAGGGAGATCTGCTGGCGGCGCACGCTCTGGGGGTGAGAAATGTGTTCGTTGTCATGGGCGACCCCACATCCATCGGTGAATACCCTGCGGCGATGGACAATTACGACCTCGTTCCTTCCGGTTTAATCAAACTGATCAAGCAGGGCTTCAACACCGGCATCGATCTTTCCGGCACGGAGATCGGACAGCCCACCAGCTTCTTTGTCGGCTGCGCATTGAATCTCAAACCCGCCAGTATTGCGGATGAAATGAAGAACCTGAAACGTAAGCTCAACGCAGGAGCCGATTTTATTCTCACCCAGCCGATCTATGACGCCAGGTTGGTCGTAGATTTCATGCGCGCCTACGAAGAGCAAAATGGAAAGCTGCCCGTACCCCTCATCGTTGGTATGCTTCCGCTGGCCAGCGCGCGCCATGCAGCATTTCTGCAATCCGAGGTTCCGGGCATAGAAATCCCGCAATCCGCCCGCGATTTAATGGAAAAAAGCGGATCGCAGGGCGCACGAACAGGGATAGATCTCGCCGTTGATCTGATCGGTGAGATCAAACCCATGGTTCAGGGCGTCTACTTGATGCCGGCGTTTCATCGCTACGACCATGCCTCTGAAATTATCGAAGGTATTGGAAAATAAGGTAGGGAGTCCACAATAATAAATCGAAGTCGATCCGGATTCCGTGTATTGCGGAGTAAAATATTTATTAAAGCATTCATTTTCCAGGCAAATGCCTTCTCCGTTGCATACCAGGAAGATTATCCATAGATTACAGGGAAGATTTAACCATGAGAGTATTGATCATTTCCGATATCCATGCCAACCTGACCGCATTGGAGGCTGTACTCAATGCAGCAGGGGAGGTGGATGCGGTATGGTGTTTGGGCGATCTCGTCGGATACGGTCCCGACCCCAATGAATGTGTCGAACGCATCAGCTGGCTGCCCAACCTTTTGTGCGTCAAGGGAAACCACGACGACGCTGTCGCCGGCGGCGGTGACGTGGAATATTTTAATGACGAAGCCGGAACCTCCATAATGATCACCCGAAAATTGATCACGCCGGACAACCTGAATTATCTTCAGCAACTGCCCGAAGTGCTGACAACGAATGTTGCCACACTCGCCCACGGCAGTCCGCGTCACCCCATCTGGGAATACATTCTGGATACACGCGCTGCCGACGCCAATTTTTCTGCGTTTGACACGCTCATTGCCCTGGTCGGTCACACGCATCTGCCAGTTGCATTTTCATTGATGGAAAATGAAGGAAGGATCCTTCGTAAACCGGTTAAACCGGAGAAACCTTATTCCATCGAAATTAAATCCATCATAAATCCGGGTTCAGTTGGTCAACCGCGGGATTATAATCCGCGGGCTTCCTTCGCCATACTCGATACTGAAACCATGAGCTGGGAAAACCACCGCGTCGCCTACAACATCCCCGCGGTGCAGGAACGCATTCGAAAACTGGGAATGCCGGAGAAACATGCCTTGCGTTTGAGCGAAGGCTGGTAACCAGGAACTTTCTCTTTAGCCTGAACGTCAAAGAGGTAGAAAAGCAATCATCAAGCCCGCACACAAATCTATGAGGAGGAACGAATGAAAACCAGAAACATTCTTATTGGAATTCTTATTCTTTCATTGGCGATCAGCGGTTGCGCTGCCAAAGCCATGGAAGCACCGGTTGCCCAAACCGCTGGCGATGTATATAACCGCATGGATGCCGGGGTGGCAGCTGAAGCACCCATGGCCCCTGCCGCTGAATATTCAGCCGACAGCAGCAAAGCTGCCGGGGGTGTCGCCGCGGTTGAATCTGAGATCAAACAAATGGTGATCATGAACGCCGACCTCTCGATCGCCGTTAATGATCCGACCGAGTCGCTGGCGGATATTCAGAAAATGGCCAAGGAAATGGGGGGGTTCACTGTCAGTTCCAACCTCTATAAGACCCTGACTCCTTCCGGCATCGAAGTACCCGAAGCCTACGTCACCATCCGCGTCCCGGCTGAACGCCTGGATGAAGCCTTACAAAAGATCAAGGCCATGACCGGAGATCCTGAAAAATACACCCTGACCGAGAATGTTTCCGGGCAGGATGTGACCCAGGAGTATACCGACCTGCAATCGCGGTTACGTAATTTGGAAGAAGCCGACGCCAAGTTAACAGAGTTCTACGAAAAAGCCGAAAAGACCGAAGACGCCCTTGCCATCTATAACCAAAAGATGCAAGTGACGGAACAAATTGAGGTGCTCAAAGGTCAAATCCAGTATTATGAACAATCGGTGGCAAAATCAGCCATCACCGTTCGCCTGCAATCCAAGGAAACCATTGCACCCATCACCGTTGCCGGATGGCAGCCCTCGGGTGTCGCCCGCGATGCCCTGCAGGCTTTGATCGATTTCGGCAAGGGATTGGTCAATTTCCTCATCTGGGTTGGAATCCTGATCGTCCCCATCCTGCTGATCATCGGATTGCCCGTCTTCTTCCTCGTGCGCTGGCTGGTACGCCGCAACCGCAGCACCAGGGAAAGCCGCGCCCAGGCTGCAGCCGCCGCCCGCACTTATGATCCCAATAACATCGGCAAACCGCCGTTGCCTCCCAAGTAAATCTTGTCTTCAAAAAAGGGAGCGGAGATCAAGTGATCTCCGCTCCTTTTCTTATCCATTGATTTGGATGTGAGCGAATCCATCCACTTCTACAGCCACACTGTAGATTTTATTTCCATATACATTGATATGCCCGGGCACACCATTGACTTCAACCCCTTTGACCTCGCCGGGATGGTGGAAATAAATCTCCCCGGCGGTGTGGCGCGGCAGCCGGAGGGTGGCGCGTACGCCGCCGTCGAACGGCTTCCACTCCGCCACCTCGACCCCTTGCGAAAAGTGCAGCGTGCTTCCTACAAAGATCGGCTTGTCATCATCAACACGTCGCGCACTCAGCAGCACGCAGCCGTGCGCCGGAACCTTTGGAAATATCAGCGCCTTCTCTGCCGTCAGACTTCCCAATTCTCCGCTCCAAAATTCCCGGGTAAAGTACTCTCCTTCGGCGAGCTTGAAATCGCCCAGTGTGATGTGGATGTCCTCAGGCTGATCTTGCCAGTTGAAAGCCGCCAGAGCTTGCCACTCACCCGTTTCATTAATTAGATCAACACGCGCCCTTGAAGGCATGAATGAATCGAACCAATCCACCAGCCTGGCACGTTCCCCAAGAACCGGTAAAAGCACTTCCGCGATATGCTGGCGTTCAGCCGGTAAACCAGGCAGGTCATCTGACAATAAGATCGTACCGCCCGTCACACCAATGGCTGTGGCCAGCGAACGCACTTCATGCAACGAGAGCTCGGAATCCGATCGTATGAGCAGGCAGTCCGGATCATTCACCCACCAGTGGTTATGCAGGTTCGCCCGCGTTAATATGCTGCGCATCGAATTTTGTGCGCACGGAACGGAGGGTTCATTCTTTATGAGTTTTCGTAATCCAAGGAAATACGGATGCCAGCTTGCGCTCACATCCGGACCGATGCGCATCAGGTCCACCACACCAAGCATGGAACCCAGGGGCGCGCCGCAGCCAAGTAAAGTCACTTTATTGCCAACCGCCTGTCGGATGGATTCCATTGCATGCCGCAGCACTTGGGCGCGGGTAAGGGTGGGATCATGATACCTACCTCTTAAAGCAGTTGCATAGATGAAATCCAGTTTCAGGTACGCGAATCCCCATTCTGCCGCTGCCCTTCTTATCACCTCGCAGGTATAGGCCAGTGCGTCCGGGTTGGAGAGGTCGAGGGCAGTGTTGATCGCATTCCATCCAAAACCGGCGTTTACTGGAAGTCCGCTCTTTTTTCGCAAGATCCAATCCGGGTGGTCGTGGAACAACCTGGAGCGGGGATTGACAATGAAGGGCGCCAACCATAACCCGGGGG
This sequence comes from Anaerolineaceae bacterium, assembly GCA_034428895.1. Taxonomy (GTDB): domain Bacteria; phylum Chloroflexota; class Anaerolineae; order Anaerolineales; family Anaerolineaceae; genus UBA6107. Next base: position 6,806 of record DAOUGM010000029.1, on the reverse strand, counting down.
TTAGTCCCTGCTGCTTGATCTTTTTTGCCAGCGGCGCCACTCCCTCCGGAAAGGTGGGCTTGAAACTGAACCAATCCCCCACTTCAGTTTCAAAACCGTCATCGATTTGCACGAGCTGCAGGGGAAGACGCTCCTGCCCTTCCACAATTGCCGTCAGGTTATCTTCGATATCCTTCGCCGTGACCTTGGTGTAAAAATGGTACCAGGAACACCATCCTACCGGAATATTGTCATTGATATCGACCCTGTTCTCTCGGGCAGCGGCCTCCAAATATTTATCCAAAGGATCGCGGTGATCCAACAGAATGGGATTGAACACCGCCCAATCCGTCTCGATCGACCTTCCCGCGTCCAACCGCGCGCTATCCCCATTTGCCCACATTTGCAGGCTCTTGCGGTTGAAATCCGCGCGGATCGAACCAAAATGGTTTTTCTGTGATAAAAAGCCGACCAGGAAGCCCTTGCGTGCGGTGCGATCGCCGATCACGGCGAACATATCGCTTGAAAAAACACCTTTACGGCATGGCAGCGGCGTGCCGGCATTATAGATCATCGGATGCTGCAAAAATCCCGCCCGGCTGATGTTCATGCGTTCATCGGCTCTGTAGAACCTCGTCGGAGACCAGGACTGCCAGCCGTTGGAAAAAAAGCCGATTTCGGAATTGGTTTTTTTCGCTGAAAAGTTAATGCTTCCCCCATCCTTTGGCATGAGGCGCAGTAATTCGATCTGCTTGATTTCGACCGGCTCGCTGCCCTCATTGGTCACTTTGATCTTCCAAACTACGAGGGGATATTCCTGCACAATCCCAATGGTAAATTGAACGCTGATGCCATGCAAATCGCGGGCAAATTTCATCGTGATCGTATCGATGAGGCCGTGCTCTGAGGTATCGAGCATGCTCCTATCGACCGATTCACAACTCCATTTTTTACCGATGGCTTTGTATGACCTTCCCCGCCATAAATAAGTACAACCCAGGCGTGATTGCAGCAACGAAGGAAATTGCTTGTCGCTGGGTTGAATACTGAACCACCCATTCTCAGGATCAATTTCCACTAAGTTGATAGCGTTTTGAATTTGGTGCATGATCACCTTCCGATGGGTAATAATTAAATTCTCTTTATCTTATCACGGAGTTTGCATGTCTATTCTCCAGGTATCTATTCCATGGGCATACAGGCACACCTGCATGATATAATCTGCCCATGCCCTCAATGGTCGCCATAGATATCGAAACTACAGGCTTGGATCCCCAGAGAGATGCAATCATTGAGATCGCAGCCGTTCGGTTTAGCGGTCACAGGGTGGAAGGCGAATGGTCAAAACTGATCAATCCCGGCCGTCCAATCCCCCGCCTGATTACCCAGTTGACCGGTATCAGCGATGAGATGGTGCGCAACGCCCCACCCTTGCGCGCCGTGATCCAGGAACTGGCAGATTTCGTCGGCAACGATCCGGTAGTGGGTCATAACGTCCGTTTTGATCTCTCCTTTCTGCAAAAACAAAACATACTTCGTTTGAACCAGGTTGTGGATACATATGAGCTGGCGGCCATCGCTTTGCCGGGGAACAGCCGTTACAACCTCGGCACGCTGGGATTAACACTCGGCATCATGATACCCAACTCTCACCGTGCGCTGGACGATGCCCGTTTGTGCCAGGCAGTGATGTACTCCCTTCACCAGAAGCTGCTCGAACTTCCCATTGAGATCCTGGCTGAGACCGTGCTTATGGCGGAAGGAATCGAATGGGACGGTGCGCTGGTATTCCAGCAGGCGCTGCGCGAAAAAGGACGCATGCCTGTTGAAGCAAAAAAGGTGGTACAGGATGATTTTGGATTGCTTTTCGGCGGACCAAAAGAATATCCGCCCCTCGTCCCCGTTGATCCTCCTCTACCTTTGGATATTGATGAGATTTCATCCTCCATTGAACACGGTGGTCCATTTTCCAGGTATTTCGACAATTTCGAGAGCCGCCCGCAGCAGATCGAAATGCTGCGCGCCGTGGCCGATTCTCTCTCCAACAGCCACCATTTGATGGTGGAAGCCGGAACTGGTACCGGTAAATCCTTTGCCTACCTCATCCCGGCCGTGGAATGGGCTGTAAAAAATTCCATGCGCGTGGTCATTTCGACCAACACCATCACCCTCCAGGACCAGTTGATCAAGAAGGACATCCCCGATCTGGCCGCCGCGCTGGGCTCTGAGGTGCGCGCCACCGTGGTCAAAGGTCGTGGAAACTATCTCTGTCCGAGGCACTACAGTGCAATGCGCAAGAATGGACCGGAGAATGCCGACGAGTTGCGCGTTCTAGCGAAAACCCTCGTATGGCTTTACCAGGGCGGCAGCGGCGATCGCAGCGAGATCAATTTGAACGGTCCCGCCGAGCGCGATGTTTGGCTGCGCCTTTCTGCAGAAGATGAAGGCTGCAAGACCGAGGTTTGCGTTGCCCGCACCGGCGGCGCCTGTCCCTTCTATCAGACCCGCATGGCAGCCCAATCCTCGCATGTTCTGGTGGTAAACCACGCCCTGCTGCTGGCTGATGTGGTTACCGGAAACAAGGTGCTGCCGGAATATAACTACCTGATCGTGGATGAAGCGCACCACCTTGAATCAGCCACGACCAGCGCGTTATCCTTCCGCATCACACAGATGGATTTTGTGCGCATGCTGCGCGAAATCGGAGGGATCTCCAGCGGTTTGCTGGGTCGTCTGCTCACGCTGCTGTCGCATATCCTTCAGCCGTCTGATTTCGCCGCCCTGAACGCAGCAGTACACAAAGTTACCGATACGTTGTTCCAGCTTGAAAATAATTTCAGTGAATTTGTCCACAGTTTGGAAAATTTCATGGAAGAGCAGCGCGACGGTCAACCCGTGAGCGGGTATGGGCAGCAAACCCGTGTTTTACCGGCTACGCGCACCCTGCCCTCCTGGACGGAAGTCGAGATTGCCTGGGAGCAAACCCAGGATAACCTGCGGTCCGTTCTGAGTCTTGTTGCCGAAATCCAGAAAGCGATCGGAGATGAACTGGACGATATTCCAACGGAAGTGGAAGATGCTCTCGGATCATTGGCCAGCGTCAACCGCCGCCTGACCGAAACCGAACAATACCTCGATCACCTGGTGAATACCCCCGATGCCGGTTCGGTTTATTGGGTGGAAATCCTGCCCAACACCTACCGCCTGGCCTTGCAGGTCGCTCCCCTTCATATCGGACCGTTGATGGAACAATACCTCTGGCACGAGAAGGCTTCCATCATTCTCACCTCAGCCACGCTGACCACCAACAATGATTTTGATTACATCCGCAACCGTTTGAATGCGGATGAGGCTGACGAACTCGTGCTGGGATCACCCTTCGATTTTGAGACCTCCACCCTGCTTTACATCGTCAATGATGTTCCCGAACCTGTTGAAGCCAATGCCTACCAGCGCGATGTGGAAAGTGCCATCATCCGCCTGGCAAAAGCCACCGGCGGCAGAATGCTTGCTCTGTTTACCTCATATGCCCAGTTGAAGCGCACTTCACAAGCCATTTCACCCGCACTGGTGGATGCAGGCATTCAGGTTTACGAACAGGGAGAAGGCGCTTCCACCAACACCCTGCTGGAGACCTTCCGCGGAGCCGAGAAAGCCGTACTGCTGGGCACCCGGGCGTTCTGGGAAGGCGTCGATATCCCTGGTGAGGCGCTTTCGGTGCTGGTCATTGTTAAACTTCCCTTCGATGTTCCGTCCGATCCGGTCATCGCCGCGCGTTCTGAAACGTTCGATGATCCCTTTAATGAGTACAACTTGCCCGAAGCCATCCTGCGCTTCAGGCAGGGATTCGGAAGATTGATACGCACCCAGTCCGATCGCGGCGTGGTGGTGATCCTGGATAAACGCGTGCTCACCAAGAAGTACGGGCGCCAATTCATCGAATCACTACCCGAATGTACGCGAAAGGTCGGATCGAGCCTCGACCTTCCATCCTCCGCGACCAAATGGTTGAATATCTAAATCTTGCGCCAGGTGTTATTATTTCCGCACAGACAAATCTCAAAACAGGAGTGAACACATGAAATACGTCATTGGCGTTTTGCGCCTGCCCTTTCTCCCCCTCGCCGCAGTCTGCGTATTCCTTGGTTTATCCGCCGCCATCTGGACCGATGGGAGTGTCAACTTCTGGCATGCGGTATTGTGCTTCGTCGGCGGCATCCTGGCACACGGTGGCGTGAATGCTTTCAACGAGTACGAGGACGTCAAGAGCGGGCTGGACATGAAAACCAACCGCACCCCGTTCAGCGGCGGCAGCGGCACCCTGGTTCCCGTTCCTTCAAAGGTGAAAATCGCTCTCTGGACAGGGATCGTAACCTCATTGATTTGTATCGCCATTGGAATTTACTTCTTCACAATCCACGGCTGGCCGATCCTTCTGCTGGGTTTGCTGGGGTTGCTGGTCATCGTCACCTACACTCCCTGGTTGAACAAAATTCCTGCGTTGTGCCTTCTGGCGCCTGGGGTTGGATTTGGCACGCTGATGGTCAACGCGACCTATTTTGCTTTGACCGGTCATTTTTCCTGGACGGCTTTCCTCGCCTCATTTGTGCCGCTCTTCCTGGTGAGCAATCTCCTTCTGCTCAACCAATTCCCCGATGCGGATGTGGACAAGAATTTTGGCCGTAAGCATTATCCCATTTTGATTGGCCGAAAAGCCAGTGCCGTGATCTTTACTCTCTTCCTCGCCGGAGCATATATTGCTCTCGTCGCGGGTGTACTGCTCAAACTCATGCCAGCTTGGACCCTAATTGGACTCGCGACCCTCATCTTCGCCATCCCGACCGCCCGCGGCGCGTTGAAAAATGCCGACGACCTGCCCAAATTGATGCCGTCATTGGGGCAAAACGTGTTGATCAATCTCATCACACCCCTTTTGATTGGCATTGGTTTTTTGATCGGGTAACCGAGATTCCCGCCAAATTCAAAGAGGATCCTTTCCATGGATCCTCTTTGAATTCTTTATAAATTGGTCAATGTACTTGATGATTGTCCGTTTAAAATTGATATAATTTGAGCATATTAGTCTGAATTGAAACCGACCAGGAGGTAATTTCGATGTTCAATCGCAGGACAGCTTCCATTCTCACAGCCTTGATTGTATTCGCATTGGTCAGTGTTTCCTGTAAAGTCTCTTTGCCCGGTGGTCAACCTACGGCAGATGCCATCTCAACTTATACAGCGGCCACGGTCAATGCCCTGACAGGTTCACCGACCTCCGAATTCCACGGACTTCCCACCCTGTCACCTGCCACCGAGGAATCAATCCCCGTACCTGCCGCTCCGCTGAGCGTTGCTTTCGTCGGTCCAGATCGGAATGCTTATTATTGGAACGAAACACTCGTAGGAACCACGCAGCTTACAACCAGCGGTGATGTATCGTCCGCTTATGTCTCACCGGATGGGTCGCTGGTGGCATTTACGCGCACAAATGACGAAATCTCTTACACCCTGGATGTCATCAACAGTGACGGCAGCGGGTTGCGCACCCTGCTTGCCCCAACCGCTTTCGCCGCGCTGTCTCGCCCTGCGGAATCTTTGTCGTCGATCCCCGGTCAGTTGAGCTGGGTTCCGAACAGTCATACCCTTGCAATGAGCACGCGCATTACCTTCGAGGGACCTGGTTCTGCCACCGGTGACAGTTTGTATTTTGTCAATGCCGAAGACGGCAGCATCACCAGCCCGATCACGCTTTCCGATGTCTGGTATTACCGTTACACCATTTCGCCGGACGGCACCAGGATTGCCATCTCGGTTCCAGACGGTATCGAAATGTATGATTCCGATGGCAGCAAGCTCGACAAGAAGGTGCTCGCCTATGAATTCGTAAACACGGCATCTGAATATGCCTGGGTTGCTTCGCCGGTCTGGTCGGCGGATAGCACGACTCTGGTGGCTGCCGTACCGCCCAAAGAGCCTTTTGCCGACCCGGTAGCCGATTCCACGGTTTGGCGTGTGGCTGCCGATGGACTCTCAGGCGAGTTGACCATGAGCCACCAGATGATGTATTTCCCCGGCGGATTTGCCTCAATCTCACCCAACCTGAACAGGATCCTTTATCTCACCCGGTTCGGCGCTCCTGAAGCGAATATGCGTTCCATTAATATTTCGAACATCGACGGTACAGGTGAAATTGTATACGCTTCGGGAAACATTCAACAAATCCCGGTATGGTCAAAAGACAACAGTAAATTTTATTATTACGACCAGGATCTCGGCGCCTTTATTGGACAGGAAGGCGCGGCACCTCAACCCTTACCCGATTTTAACAGCGCCTACACCGTTCAATGGATCGATGACAATCGTTTCATCGGCGCTGTCGGTCCTGCAGGCGGATGGAAGCTGCTCCTCGGAACTGTGGATGGCCCGACTGGCGTGATCTACTCGACGCCGATCAGCAGCGGAACGATGAATTTCACGCTGAACCGCTAATGAATTATCCATTGACAATATTGCCCAAAATGCCGGTATAATTTTGGGCAATATTGTTTTCATTAAAAGCAAATCCGATGATGGAGAGTGGAGTAAAAAATGAAAATACAACGGAACTACGCGATCCCTTTCATCGCAGTCGTGATCATGGCATTGGTTCTTTCCGCATGCCAGGGAACCGGGATGCAGAACGATCAACAATCCGCATTGGAGGATGCAGTTGCACAAACACTGACCGCAGCGCCCACCATGACGGCAACCCCCTCGAACACATCCACGCCGCTGCCCACCATGACCCCTACACAAGAGATCATCCAGTATGGACCAACCAATTTTCC
>DAOUGM010000028.1:0-23393 GCA_034428895.1 Anaerolineaceae bacterium | reverse complement strand
CGGCATACTTGAAGTCGGTACTGAAAAAAGTAAAACATGCCTTCAGTGTAAGTTCTTGCTTGGCGTTATCCGATAACCCCTTCTGGTGTAAATTACTACTGCAACTGCGTAGAGATTTTGGCTGGAAAATTATTTATGACCAGGCAAATGAACAAACGGAGAAGGGAAACGATACTGTCTTCGCTGTGGCTGATGCTCAAAGATTGGTGAAGGAGTGTGACCTGGTCATCGCTTCATCAAAACAGACGGTGAAGAGAGAACCTGGTGGTTCGATTCTATTGGAGGGCGAAAATAAAAACGCCGCCGAAATTTTTTCCGCCTGTGAGTCACTATTTCCAGAAATTTCAATTGTCATCGTTACCTACAATAATCTAGAGTTAACCAGATTGTGTCTCGACAGCATCCACGACAATACCGAATATCCCAATTACGAAATTGTCGTGGTAGACAACGCTTCCAGTGACGATACGGTCGCTTACCTGGAAGAGTATATTAAAGACCATGCAAATGTTGTTTTCATCAAAAGTGAGAACAATCTGGGTTTCGCCGGGGGGAACAACCTTGGCGTAAAGGCTGCCGGGGGAGATTACGTGGTATTGCTTAACAATGATACCATTGTGACCCCCGGGTGGCTGCACAACCTTTTACTGCACCTGCAACAGGATGTCAATGTTGGCATGGTGGGTCCGGTTACCAACGCCATCGGCAACGAAGCGAAAATTAACATCGACTATACCGATCTGGCTGATGTCAATCACTTTGCTGCAGTGAGAGCAGAAAAATTTTATGGAGTCTCCTTCCCGATCAAAGTGTTGGCCTTGTATTGCTGCATGATGCCCCGTGAGCTTTACCTTCGACTTGACGGGCTGGACGAGCGTTTTCATGTTGGCATGTTCGAAGATGACGATATGGCAATGAAACTGGAAAAGGAAGGCCTGCAATTACTTTGTGCTGAAGATGTGTTCATTCATCATTTTCACGGTGCATCCTTTAATAAAATTGAGAACCAGGAATTGCACCGGATTTTTCAAGAGAATAAACTGAAGTTTGAGGTAAAGTGGGGGGTAGTTTGGCAGCCACATCAAAATCGTAAAAAATAAAAATGTTTATTGTTTTTCCCAACCGGCGCGCATGCATCACATGATCATGCCAAATAAAATAATCATCAACGGCTGCAGAAAAAAAATATAGATTCTGGCTGAAAGTCGTTGACGCAGATTTTATCTTCCCAACCAGACCTCGATCGTGCGTTCCTGGTCTCCAGGTCGGAACGGGATAAGATTACCCTCCATCTCAACACCGTCAGCAACCACCCTCTTCACCCCCTTGCAGGTATGGTCGGGATTATGGAGGGTAATTCGCCAGGTTTGTCCTCTAAAGCGCCGGATGGCTGAGAAGCCCTCCCATGCAGCAGGAATGCAGGGATCGATCCGCAAGCCTGCCAATTCCGGCCGAATACCCAGGATGTATTGTGCCGCACTGAAATAGCTCCAGCTCGCGGCTCCGGTTAGCCAGGATGTGCGGGTATTTCCTGCACGCGGAGAGTAACGGGAGTAAGTTGTCTGAGCGTGAACGTAAGGTTCGCTTTGGCGGACCTCCGCGCGGTCGTTGTAGGCGGAGGGCAGAGTGGCGCGGAAGTACTCATACGCTCGGTCGCCATCGCCGTGTAAACATTCCGCGATCACCCCCCAGCCCTGGGTGTGATTGAAAATGCCTGCGTTTTCCTTGATGCCAGGATTGTAGACCACTGCCCGCATGACTTCGATGGAAGTTTTGTGAAAGGGCGGCTCTGCCAGCATCAATCCAAACGGAGTGTGCAGACGGGAGTGGACGGCCTCCAGACATTGCTCTGTTTGTGATGGCGTAGCTGCCTCGCTGATCACCGCCCAAACCTGGGTGTTCAGGTAGATTTGTCCTTCTTCTTGCCGGTGGGAACCATAACGCACGCCTTTCTCATCGATTGCCCACAGGAACCATTCCCCATCCCAGCCGTGCGCCTGGATCGCCCGATCCAGTTTTTGACAATTGGCGAGAGCCCAGGAGGCTTCGCCCTCTTCACCTCTCTCTGCTGCGATTTCAGCGTAAATGGTCAATCCCAGGCGCAGTTGAAAGGCCACGAAAAGGCTTTCTCCAGTGTAACCCAGGCGCAGACAATCATTCCAGTCTGCTGAGAGACCGCAGGGCAGCCCATGGTGGCCCATTCTCTCAAGGTTGAATTCCAACGCGCGTCGCAGGTGGCCTATAACTGAAGCTTCACCCTCATCGGCGAAGGGCAGGATCTGATCATAAAATGCTGCATCGCCGGTCTCATTGACATAGACGGGAACCGCATTGAAAAACCACAGGCAGTCATCGGAGCGGTATTCTTCAGGATGGGGCGGTTGTTCTTGCCCCGGGCGGTGCTCGAACGGTCTGATGACCGGCATGGCCCCGCCGGAGGAAACCTGACCGGTGAGCATCAACTCCAATCTATTGCGGGATTGCCCTGGAATGGCAGAAACCACACCCAGAATATCCTGCACTGAATCGCGAAAACCCAGCCCGTCACGCTCTCCGTTGTAAACCAGGCTGGCAGACCGCGACCAGGCGAATGTTACCAGGCAGTTATAAAGACCCCAGACGTTGATGAAGTGATCAAGATCTTTGTCCGGTGTTTTGATCTGGAAGCAATCCAACTGCCTGTGCCAATGGACCTTTAACCTGGCATACTCCTGGTCAGCCCGAGCCAGGGAGGCGAACTCTTGAATAGTCTCTCTTCCGGTGGTTCTGGCATCACCAATCCCCAATAACACCAGCATCTCGCGTGATTCACCAGGTTCCAGTTCCATGGAGGTATGGAAGCTGCCGCAGGCATTATCTCCATAGGCATCGCTGTTCGAGCAGACGCCTTTCTCAACGGCGGCAGGGTGTGCATAGCTGCCGTAAGTTCCCAGGAATGCTTCACAGCTGGTATCATATCCAGTCAGTGGCGCGCCAACCAGGGTCATCCAGGCCCGGCTCGCCAGATCGTGCTGGTCAACTCCACTAGGCTGAGCATCCAGGTTATCCTGGCTGGCGATCCTGAGAATTTTACCGTCCACCATCTCCCCGCGGATGATGAACATGGAGTATTGCAGGTTCACAAGATCCTGATTGGTGTCCCACTGATTGGTGAATTCACAGTAGGTGAAAATAGAAATCCTGCGGCGGCGGCGGTCCTGGTTGGTCAGCTTAAGCTTCCAATATTCAAAGGTCTGCCCCAGGGGAACAAAGTAAGTTGTTTCACTGGCAATGCCGGAATATCGCGATTCAATGGTGGTGTATGCCGTGCCATGGCGGCAGACGGACTCGAATTGGTCCAGTGATTTACCCACCGGCTGCCAGGATGACGACCAGTAATCGCCGCTCTCCTCATCACGCAGATAGAAATACCTTCCAGGTTGATCCATGGGAACATTCTGGAAGCGCAGGCGCAGGATCCGCCCCCTCGCTGCGGATTGGTAGAAGCTGTACCCGCCGGCGTTATTGGTGATTATGGCGCCATACACAGTGGACCCCAGGTAATTGCTCCAGGATTGCGGCGTATCGGGGCGGGTGATCACATATTCCCTGGCTGTATCGTCAAAGTAACCGAATTGCATGGTGCTCCTCTTTATCCTGCTTCAAGGCCGTTTTCGCGGATCACCTGTGTGTACCATCGGGCGCTGTCTTTGACAGTGCGCTTCAAGGTGTCGTAATCCACATGGACCAAGCCAAAACGCTGAGCATAACCGAATGACCACTCGAAGTTGTCCAGCAGCGACCAGCAATAGTAGCCGCTAAGGGGTACGCCTGCCTGTATGGCTCTACCGGCTGCTGTAATGTGAGAGCGAAGATATTCTATTCGCTGTCTGTCACGCACTGCACCGGTTTCATCAGGTCCATCCGAGTAGGCTGCCCCATTCTCGGTAATAATAATCTCAGGTGGCTTGTAGCCAAAATACATCCGGCAGAGGGTTTCATACAAACCCTGTGGATATATTTCCCATCCGATATCCGTTTTGCCGCTTTCGTTGCTGAACTGTGAGTTGAGCAGGGAGGCTGCCTCGCTGTTGTCTACTCCGGCGTGCACCACCGTCCTCGAGTAATAATTCAAGCCGAGAAAATCGGTGGGCACTGCGATTTTCTGCATGTCACCGGGTTGAATAAAATCCGGCTCCATAGAAGAAATCACACCGGACCTGACGTAATCTACGAGCATGTCGGCGGGGTAAAAGCGCCCATACAACGGGTCGAGGAACCAGCGGTTCAGTTCACCGTCTCCATGCCGGGCAGCTTCCAGGTCTGCTGTAGATTGGGTCAACGGGTAAAAAGGCCCTTCATTCAATACAATCCCCACCCTGGCGTTGGCACATTCCTGCCTTAGCACCGGTACCGCCAATCCATGCGCAAGTAACAGATGATGAGCTGCCGTCAACGCTGACCGGGTGTTGCGCATGCCGGGGGCATGAATGCCGTACTTGTAACTGAGAAAGCTGGCGCAATATGGTTCGTTAATTGTCACCCATTCTTTAACGCGATCGCCGAAAGCCTGGGCAGCGACAGTGGTGAATTCAGCAAAGGCTGCAGCAGTATCGCGTGAGAGCCAGCCTTGTTGAAGAGCAACTGGCAGGTCCCAGTGATAAAGCGTCACCAGGGGGTGAATGCCCGCCTCGAGCAGCGCATCGATCAGCCGGTCATAGAAATCGATTCCCGCAAGATTTACTTTTCCGATACCGTCTGGCAGGATGCGCGGCCATGCAAGAGAAAAGCGGTAGGCCTGGTAACCCAGGGACTTCATGAGTTGAACATCTTCCTGCCAGCGGTGGTAGTGATCATCCGCAGTTTCACCGGTATCCCCGTTGAGCACCTTTCCCAGTGTGTTGGAGAACACATCCCAGATGGATGCCTTGCGGCCGTCTTCCCTGGTGGCACCCTCAATTTGGTATGCTGCCGTGGCAGTTCCCCAAACGAAACCTTTTGGAAACAGTAAGAAATCATTCATTCTTCATCCCTCGCCTTTAATCCTGCTGGAGTTCACCGGTTTTTATTCTTCTCTCTACGTACCTGGTCTGCTGTTGGAACAAGGAGCACGGAAGAGAGGGATAAATCAATTTTGGCATTCCAGCCATTCGAGTGGCGCGCTTCCGGCTTCACCCTGACCGTAGCCATACGGGAATAATGGGGTATCGCATCCGTTTGCTTGATTCATGCTGTTGATGTTGATGGGCAATTGATCATTACTGCGAGGCCAGATATAAGGAAGTTTGCCGGTAAACGGAGCCTGACCAAAGAGCACATCTGCCACACCTGCTCCCTCGGAACCCGGAAGCCAGGCAGCCACCCAGGCATCAGCCAATTGATACTGAGGTGTGATGATCATTGGGCGACCCGAAAGGAGAATCACGATCAGTTTGTTGCTGTGGGCGCGCAGGTGGGTTATGGTTTGTATGTCAGTTTCGGAAAGCGAGAGGTCGGCGCGGTCCCCCACGCCTTCTGCGTAAGGTTGTTCGCCTACCACGGCGATGCCGATCTCTGCCGTGCCGTCGAAGTTACCCGTCAGGTTGTAATCAATCTTCGTGCCAGACGGCGCAGCTTCACGAATCCCCTCAAGAATTGATGTACCGGGTTGAACATCTCCCATCTTGCCCTGCCACTCGATGGTCCAACCGCCGCACTGCATGCCCATATTGTCGGCTCCCGCGCCAGCCACAAAGATCGAAGTCGCATCACTGGCGATCGGCAAGGCAGTGTTTTCGTTCTTAAGCAGCACAAGAGATTCTTTCACCGCCTGGCGCGCAAGATCGCGGTGCGCCTGGGAGCCAACCGTCGAGTTCTGCCCGGGATCGGAAAATGGGTGTTCGAACAGTCCGAGCTCGTACTTTACGAGCAGGATGCGCCTGGCAGCGTCATCGATACGTTCGACGGTAATATCACCGTTCTTAACAGCCTTTTTCATGATATCGATGAAGTAGACGTATTCTGTAGGCACCATGACCATATCAATACCGGCGTTGACTGAAGTGACCACTGCCTTGTAGTAATCCTTGTCGAGCTGGTCGACTCCACCGTAATCGGAGACAACAAAACCGGTAAAACCCAGTTCGCCTTTCAGCACATCGGTAATCCAATACTTCTGGGCATGCATCTTGAGCCCGTTCCAGCTGCTGAAGGAGACCATCACTGATCTGGCCCCGCTTTCCACGGCAGTCTGGTATGGCGGCAAAAAGAGCTTTCGCATGGTGGTGTCGTCCATACGTGTATCGCCCTGGTCCAGCAGGAAGGGTTGGACTATGTTCTGGGTTGAGCTGCCAAAGGTTGTTCCGCCATCGCCCAGGAAATGCTTGGGGGTGGCAAGTACGTCTATCACCTGATACGCTATGGGTGTTTCATCCGCTGGGAGTTGATGTGAACCTTTGATGAAGGCGTCAGCGAGTTCACTTACCAGAGCCGGATCTTCGCCATAACTTTCATACGTCCTGCCCCAACGGATATCCTGAGGGACTGCCACCACCGGTGAAAAATTCCAGGAAATTCCAACAGCACGTAATTCTTCGCTGGTAGCCACGGCGATCTTTTCAACCAGGTCCGCGTCGCGGGTGGCACCCAAACCGATCTGCTGGGGAAAAACGGTCGCACCGTATAGTGATGCATGTCCGTGGTTGGCATCAACACCGTAAATGATCGGGATCCCCAAACGTGTGGTGAGGGCTTCATTTTGAAAACTGTCTGTCATGGCAGCCCAACTGGCAGCCGTGTTGGGAGTGGGATAACCGCCCCCGCCGCTGAAGACAGAACCGATGAAGTATTTCTTGATATCCCCTTTTTTGACGCTGCTGTTTAGCACCAGGGTCATTTGTCCAATTTTTTCCTCCAGGGTCATTCTGACAAGCAGTGAGTCGACAAATGTCTCCGCCGTTGATGGTGCCGTGGAGGGGATGACAGATGCTTCTTCGGCGGAGGAATTTTCGGGTAAACCAATCATCGGGAGGCAGGCAGAGAGGCTGAAGGCGAGCACCATCAGTACCAAAAAAGATCGGTGGGGTAGAGACCATTTCATCCGATGAAAACCTTGACTTCAACTTTCGTGGTTTGGTTTTGGGGAAGGGGAATGAGCGATCCGCTGACCGGGTTCCCGTCCACCAGGATCTGCACTTTGCCGCCAGGTCCGCGGCGTTGGACATCAATTTCATACCTCACCCCGCGGAAGGTCCGTTGCGCTTTGAATCCCTTCCAGGTTTCTGGCAGCACCGGCTCGATGCGCAAGCCTTCATATTCGGGACGAATACCCAGAATCCATTGGGTGATGGCTACATAATTCCAGGCGGCGGTGCCGGTGAGCCAGGAGTTTTTGGCTTCACCGGGTTTAAAAGCCTCTGTTCCAGCGATCATTTGAGCATAGACATAGGGCTCGCAGCGGTGCAGGTCGCTGATTTCTTCACGCCGCGAGGGATTAATACGCAAATAATAGTCAAAAGCGCGGTCGCCGTGTCCAACGCGGGTTTCAGCGATCATGATCCAAGGATTGGTGTGGCAAAAAACCGAGCCGTTTTCCTTGTAACCGGGTGGGTAAGAGGAAATTTCTCCCAGATTGAGATAATAGTGCCGATACGCTGGTGATAGGAGCATGATACCGTGTTCGGTTGCCAGTTTTTTGTTGACTGAGTCGAGTGCGAGTTGTGCTTTGCCATTCCCCAGTCCAATCCCCGCCATCACACACATGCCCTGGGGTTCAATGTAAATCTTCCCTTCGCTGCATTGAACAGAACCAACCGGATTCCTAAGATCGTCATATGCCCGTCGGAACCATTCACCGTCCCAGCCAGAGGTTTCAATGGTCGAGGCCATGCTTGAGAGAGCAGCATGAAAGCCGTCGGCTTCAGTAATCCTGCCCAGGCGGTGGGCGATGGATTCCATTTCGCCGGCTGCGATGATGAACAATCCGGCGATGAAAATACTTTCCGCAACCTTACCGTCTTTGCATGAAACAGTTTGAAAGGATTGCCCGGAGGTATCGGAAAAGCAATTCAGGTTCAAACAGTCATTCCAGTCGGCTCGCCCGATGAGTGGTAGCCCGTGAGGTCCGAGCCGGTCAAGTGTGTAACGAATGGAGCGCTGCAAATGCTCATACAGAGGGGCTTCGCTGCCAGGTTGCTGGTCGAAGGGAACCAGCTCATCAAGGATTGACCAGTCATTCGTTTCCTTGAGGTATGCTGACGAAGCCAGTACCAGCCAGAGCGGATCATCGTTGAAGTTACCGCCAATTTCCGCATTACCCTGTTTTGTCATGGGTTGATATTGGTGATACACCTCGCCTGACGTCAGCTGAGTAGATGCCAGATCCAAAATCCGCTGGCGGGCGCGTGCTTGATCAAGATGCATGAACCCGAGCATATCCTGGTTGGAATCGCGAAAGCCAATTCCGCGACCAATGCCGGATTCGAAGTATGAGGTGGAACGTGAAAAGTTGAAAGTCACCATCATCTGGTAAGCGTTCCAGATATTCACCATGCGGTTGGTATGAACATCTTCCGTCTCTACCTGGAATTTGTCGAGCATTCCACGCCAGAAATCGTGTAATTCGCTGAACGCCTGTTCAACCACGGAGGGCTGTAAATATTTCTGTATCACCGGCAGCACTGCCTGCTTGTTGATGGTTTGCGAATTTGAAGGATCGAACTTGGCATTTTTGGGGTTTTCGTGATACCCCAGGATAAAGACCACTTTGCGGCTTTCTCTCGGCTTAAGGGGAAGTTTGATATGCTGCGATCCAATGGGCTGCCAGCCGTGGGCAATGGAATTGGAAGAAACACCTTTTTCGACAACAAACGGAGAATCCCAGCCGCGGTAAACGCCCAGGAAGTCTTCGCGTTGGGTATCAAAACCTGTCAGCGGTTCAGAACATGCAAAGTATGCAAAATGGTTGCGCCGCTCGCGGTATTCCGATTTATGATAGATCACTCCGTTTTCGACTTCCACTTCACCTATAGAGTAGTTGCGTTGAAAGTTGGTGGCGTCATCCTGTGCGTCCCAGAGGCAGAATTCAATTGCGGAGAAAATGGACAGATCTGCTGTTGTTGAACGCTGGTTGGTCAGTGTCAGTTCCCAAATCTCCAAATCGGCGTTCAAAGGGATGAAATACTTGATCTCAGCCTTGATTTTGTTCCTGACTGAGATGATGCAGGAATATCCCAGTCCGTGGTGACATTCATATGCTTCGAGCGTGGACCGCGTTGGCTGCCAGGTGGGTGACCAAAAATCCGCTTGGGGGCTGCCGTTATCTCTAATATAGATGTACCTGCCACCGGTATCAAGGGGAACATTGTTGTGACGGTAGCGCGTCAACCGGCGAAGCCGTGCATCTTTGTAAAACGAAAACCCACCGGCGGTGTTGGAAATGATACCAAAATAATCCTTCGTTCCCAGGTAATTGATCCAAGGAAGGGGGGTATCCGGACGGGTGATCACGTATTCAAGAGCGTTGTCGTCAAAATGTCCGTATTTCATAAAACCTCATTAATTTGTGGCAGGGATAAGAAACAACGAAACGGATAATGCGGGAAGAGAAAGATGCGATGAATTGGAAATTTGAAATGAAGGCATCTCCGCAGCCATGTGAGCAGAATCCAGCAAACGCCAACTGGCAGACCCTTGGGGTGCAAAGTTTCTGAGTACCATTTTGACTTGTTGGGGGTCGTTGCTGCGGTTGATCAGGATGACCGATAGAGATCCATCTGCCTTCCGCGCGGCATAAGCACTTACATTTTCAATGCCGGAAGAGGAGAAGAGAACCTGATTCCCAAACTCACTGTAAATCTGGTACACATAATATGAAGGTCGAGGCTTTTGCGAGCCGAGAAGCGCCCATCCGCCGCTTCCATCGAGGGCGAATTGATTGACGATGGTCACATGCTGCCCGATCATGCGTCCCAGCGAATCCGCCCACCAGATGGCATTCAGGAACGAATCGGGGGTGGTCTCTTCCCTGGATCTGTTGGACCAATTGGAATTGACTTCGGTGACTGCAATTGGAATATCTCTGCCGGTTGTTGACAGGATCAATTGCCTCAGATTGGGGATGATGTAGTCCCATTCTTGGCTGCTTTTCATGAGTTCGTCGGGAAAAGGATCGAAATTGCCAAATGGATAGCGGTGAAAAGAAACGATATCCACAAGATCGCCATTGGCGGTCAGGAATTCCTTTATCCAATCCCTGGAATGTATGTCCAGCACCTCATCACCATTGATTCCGGTGTATTGGTGGGTCTCAGGTCCGAGCAGCAGAAGGGTGGGATCCACAGCTTTCATGGCAAGTGCGAGTTCACGCCATTGGGTGTTGAAAACTGCGGAATCGTAGTGCGCAATGTTCCGTTGGCTAAAATACAGAGAGGGTTCATTACCGATCGACCAGTATTTAATACCATACCCCTTGGTGATATTGGCATACTGCACCACTTTGGCGGCTGATTCGGGGGTGGCATTGACCAGCTTGACCTGTACCATCGGTTCGGCACCAGTTTCGCGGCACAACTGGATGAAATCGTCCAAGGCGGTTTGCGAAAATGAATTCTCGTCCACATAACTTCCGCCTGGATAACGGAAAATCGTCAGGTGCACTTCTTTGATGAGCTCGATATCCGCTGTGGTGATGCTCTGCCAGGGTCCTACATTGGATCCATAGACCAGGGGACTGATCTCGCCCAGAGATTGGGCTGCATCCACGATGAGCACGTCAGGTTCGGGAGTGGGGAAGGGCGTGAAGGTGGGCAGCGGGGTTGATGTAACAATACGGTTCGATGCCAGGGTGGAGGTGGAAACCATCGGAGATTGAACCAAAGTGCTTGGGGGTGATGAAAGGACTTCGGGGGGGGAGGTTACCCCTGCACATCCGGCAAGGATCAACGCAGTGCAAGATACGGCAAGCGCTGTTCCAGAAAGCCGGTGCGATTCAAGAAATAAGGCGGACATCAGGATTTTACAGCACCTTGCGTTAGACCGCTGATGAATTGCTTTTGCAGGGCAAAGAACATGAGGGTAATGGGGATGGTCACCACCACTGAGGCAGCAGCCATGTAGTCGTAACGCAGCTGGGTGCCGGCGGCGCCCTGGATAAATGCCCGGATTCCCACTGGCACAGTCTTGACACCCAGGGTATAGCCGAAGAACAATTCGTTCCAGGCAGTCATGAAAATATAGATCGCTGTGGAAACAATGCCTGGCATTGCCAGGGGAAGGGAAATCTTGAAGAATGCCCCAAAGCGCGTCGTTCCATCCACCATGGCCTGTTCTTCCAGATCAACCGGTATCGAGGCAAAAAAGCCGCGCAAGATCCAGATGGAAATGGGTGTGTAAAAACCGATGTAAAGAACAATGGCGCCCAGGTTGTTGCCAACCAGGGGAATGCCGATGTTGTTCTTGATCCACAAAAAGGTCAGGTACAGCGGGATGAAAAAGAGTGTGCCTGGAATGAGCTGCGTACCGCTGACCGCCAAGCTGTAGGCATCAGCACCGACGAAGCGGAAGCGCGCCAGGGCATACCCGGCCATTGAGGCGACCAGGGTGGCTATCGCAGTTGTGGAACCGACGACGATCATACTGTTGGTAAAGAGGGGTCCGAATTTGAATGCCTTCCACATGTTGACATAATTTTCTGGGTGCCACACCTGAGGAATCAGTGGAGCAGTGGAGCTAATGATATCGGTACGGGAGCGGAAAGAGTTCAAAAGCATAAACAGGATGGGGATCATTATGATGGAAATGAGCACCCAAGTCAGGGTGGTCAGCAAACCGTTTAATAATCGTTGACGAATTCTTCGGGAAGGTAAGTACGATATCTTTTTGATGTTTTCCATGTCATCACCAGATCATTCTGAAATCAATGCGTTACGGAACAATGCATACCAGATACCGACAAAAATCAAAGCGGCAAGCATTACCAGCACGGATGCTGCAGCACCATATCCATAGAGTTGGTTATTGAAAGTCTGTCTTACGATGGCAATTGTCAACAGGTTGTTGAATGAGCCAAGGTTGTCGCTCGAGAACAGCGAAATAGCGATGTTGTATGGGCCAAAACCGAAAAAGTTAAAGATCACACCAAACATGGTAGTGGTAAAGATGACGGGCTTCAAGTAATTGAAGGTGATGCTTTTGAATTTATGCCATGCATTCGCGCCGTCAATGGATGCTGCTTCGTATAGGTCCGTTGGAACAATTTGTAGCGCAGATAAAAGCATAATCGTCTGGAAGGGTAGGCCGTTCCAGATGGCGGGAATGATCAACGCCGTGCGGGTATTGGGTCCTATCAGCCAGCTGATTGGATTATCCACCAGGTGAAACCAGCTAAAGAGGATGCGATTAGCCAGGCCGCCTTGTTGAAGCCAGATGAATTGAAATATGATACCCACAGCGAATGTGGGAACGACCCAGGGGAGAAGGACGAGTGTGCGGGCGATTCCTCGACCTCTGAATTCGCGGTTGAGGAGTAAAGCCAGGATCAGGCTGATGAGTAAGGTTCCACCCTGCACCCAGAAGGTGAACCAAACGGAATTGTTCAGCGCCTGTCCAAGCCCCTTGATCAGTGAATCGCCGGTACCTGAAATGAGGCCGACAATGATATTGCGATAATGTTCAAAGCCGATGAAAGGGGCATTCAAGTACTGCAGGAGTGTACGGGTATTCAGGTTCAGGAACGACATGTAGATTGCCTGAATGGTGGGAATGATGTGCACCAACAGCATGAAAATGACTGCCGGCGCGATGAAAACATAGGCAATCCGGTAATGACGCAGTTTTCTGCCAAAGGTTTTTTTGGGGGTGGTCTTGATTGCCAGATCCGTCATGTAACCTCCAGAAGATTAGGATGAAGAGGCGGGGGAATCTCCCCCGCCTCTTCCGCATCTCAATTCTTATTGGCTTAACAGGGTATCGACAGTTGCGGCTGCTTCATCCAGGGTTGTCTTCACCTGGGCGGTGGTGATGGGCTTGCCAACACCATTGGCAGCAACCGTTTCCCACAATGCCTGGAAAGCGGGATTGATGGTGTTTTCCACCTGACCCCATGCCGGGATGGCAGGCGCAGATTTGCCCTGAAGAGCGGCCTTGATGAAGACGCTGAACAGAGGATCGTCGGTGAAGGTGGGATCATTCTGACCTTCGGTGGTGGCAGGAAGCATACCGATGGCATTGGCATAACGGATCTGCGATTCCTTACTGGTGAGGAATTTCACCAGTTCAAAGGCAGCTTCGGGATACTTGCAGGTTTTCATGATTCCGAGGTTGGAACCACCCACGAAAGTGTACTGTCCGCCAGGTCCGGTGGGGATGAGGGCGAATGCAAGGTTCTTGGCTGATTCATCGGGCCAACCGGAAGCAGCTTGGTTGCGCGCATTGCTGATGATCCACGGGCCGGTCATATAGGAAAATGCTGCAGCTTCGGCGCCAAAGCGGCCATCGGTCTGGGCAGAGTTGAGTTCCAGTGTATCGGCTGAGGTGAGACCCTTGCCGTAAAGACCGTAGTATTCAGCCACGCCCGCGACGGCAGCCTCAGAGTTAAAGGCAGCCTTCTTGCCATCAGCGGTCAGAATATCGCCGCCATAGTTCCACATCCACATAGAAGCATTCTGCCAGACATTCCAGTCATTGCGGCCAGTGTTAATGAAGGGAGCGATTTCGACGCCGGAACCATTCATAATTTTGGCATCTTTGATCTTCTGCAGGGTGGCTTCAAATGAGGCAATATCCTTGAAGGCATCCTCCGGTTTGACACCGATCTTCTCAAGGACGTCGGTGCGGTAGGCAATGGCGCGGACATCAGCGAACCAGGGGATGGCATCCACTTTGCCTTCCACAACTGCGGTCGACCAGGAGGCAGGAACAAAGTTGGCTTCGCCACCCAATGCTGCGACCTGATCAGAGGTGTATTGGACCATTCCGCCCATGGTGCCGAATGTAGGCACCCAGGTGGTTCCAAGCTGGGTCACACAGGGGCCTTCGCCGCCCTGGACCGCAGTCTGGATTCGAGAATAGGCATCGCCCCAGCCTACAACTTCGGTGGTTACCTTAATGTCGGGGTTCTTGGCCATGAAATCGGCCAGTTCGGCATCAATGGCTGCCTGGGGATCGGCGCCGTTCGGCATGATCCACAGAACGAGTTCACCGGAAACTGGAGCAACAGCAGGTGCTTCAGTGACGACAGGAGCGGCAGTTGGTGCCTCAGTGGCCGGAGCTTCAGTGGGTGCCGGGGTTGCGGTCGGGGTTGCACAGGCAACCAGAACGAATGCCGCAATCAACACAATAGAACAAACAGTCAAAATCCTTTTCATGTCTTCCATTCTCCTTATTAATAGTAGACAAACATTTATCGTAATACAAGTGATTTCTTTCAGACCACCTCCTCTTGTGCTCACTGAGAGCGCTCCCACATACAAGTAAAAAAAACACCCCCAGGTAAGATTACCTTCCAGATTCGATTGCTCCACATGATTCGCGGATAATGAGTTCTGTATCCAAAATAATGTGACGGGCAGGCGTACCCCCGTTGGTGATCACATCCTGCAGTAATTCCACCGCCTGTACCCCGAACTTGGTGATCGGCTGACGTACAGTTGTCAATTTGACCTGGGTAGTTGATGCCAGTGGTAGATCGTCGAAGCCCACCAGGGCAACGTCATCGGGTACCCGCAAACCGGCATCGAAAATCGCACGCATCGCACCGGATGCCATGATATCGGAAGCAGCAAATACGGCATCAGGGCGTTGGGGGAGTAGTTGCTGCATTGCTAGAAAGCCGCTGTTCTCCGAGAATTCTCCCTGGGCGATCAGGTTTTCGTTAATCATCCGACCGGATTGGGTCAAAGCCAGTTTGTATCCTTCAATCCGGTCTTCGGTCACCGCACTTCCCGGTGTGCCGGTAATGGTGGCAATACGTTTATAACCAAGTCGGATGAGATGGTCGGTGGCTTTCATCGCTGCCCTGACGTTATCCACGTCGATATAATTGACCCCCTCCGATGTGAAAGGATGTCCAATGATCACTGTGGGCAGGCTGGATTTGATCAACTCTTCAGTCAGTTTGTCGTCTTTCTGACCCGCTTGCACCAGGACGCCGTCCAGCAGCCCCCGCCGCGAGATGCGTGGATAGATTATTTCCTCATCCTCCTTGTTTCCAACTAAAAAAAGCGCAAGAGTGAGATGATTGTTGTTGCATCCGAAAGCAATACCCTGGGTGAGGTGGGGAAAGAATGGGTCGGTGAAGAAGGAGCTAACGCTGCGGGGTAGGACGAGCCCAATGACGTTGGAGCGTTGAGATGCCAGCGAACGGGCTGCGATGTTTGGCTGATATCCTGTCGCCTGGATCACCTTCAGAACGCGTTTACGGACTTCAATGCTCACATTGGGAGACCCGTTCACTACACGTGAAACCGTGGATCGTGATACACCAGCTCTTTTCGCGATGTCTTCCAGGGTCAATTCGGTCATTTCAACACCCTTGTGGAATGTCCATTTTCAAATATTTGGGAGCGCTCCCATGAGCACATTTATTATACGGACTTGTTTTGGGATTGTCAATGAGGAAAACCATTAATTGTCATATTGAAGGATCGCGTCGGAGGTTATTTGGGCATTGATAATCAGAATCCCGACGGACCGTGGTTTGACTTGAGCAGCAGGGAGAGGACATCGTACCCGACTGAGTATTCGCATGCACTGGCAGCAGGGCAGGGAACCTATGACCTCCGGGTTACGCGAGCACCCGGAGCGGCTGGTACGCCCTCATAGAGGGGGTGAGTCAAAATCCTGAATCCGTGCAACATAATCCTGCTTTGTGGGATTTCTACGGCGGGCTCTGTAAACCCTAGCACTGCCCACCAGGTCAGGTGTCAGCCGACCTGACGAACGCTGGCTGCGAAGCGCCCTGCAAAAGGTTCTTGCTTGCCCGGCACGCAACGGTGGTTTACCTCGATTTCCATTTTGTATTTTGGCCTTATCTGGCTTTCAAATTGGTCTTTACCTCTTAATTTTAATAAAATCATCTTGTCCCGGAATAACTGCCCAGGACGATCGGTAGCGGCATTATCTTCCTCCTCCTTTATATACGATCCTCCTGGATAAACTGTAGTTCGCACCGAATTGAAAATCGCACATAAGGATACACCATTAAATGCTATAATAAATCGACATTGTTTACCAAGGAAGTGGATGATATTCTTTTACAGGTGTATCCTCTTCGGGTTTTCAGTCACCAGACAGGCATGTGAAAGTGAGATGTAGTCTGGGTTTAAATCAGAAACGAAATCTGATAGAAAGAGTATAGGCATATGTCTGATTTCGTCAGCAGGTTTACCAGCGCCATCGAGATCGTGTTGCCCACGGTCGAGTCTATTTACAAGGATATCCACCAACATCCAGAGTTATCGATGCAAGAGGTTCGGACCGCCGGCATCGCCGCACAAAAACTGCGCGATGCCGGTTTTGCTGTCACGGAACACATCGGCAAGACCGGGGTGGTCGGTCTGTTGAAAAACGGTGATGGACCGATTGTGATGATGCGGGCGGATATGGATGCGCTGCCGATGCGTGAGAATTCCGGCGTGCCGTATGCCAGTACCGCCACTGGCGTTAATCAGAAAGGTGAGATGGTGCCGGTAGATCATTCGTGCGGTCATGATCTGCACACCTCCTGGTTGCTGGGTGCAGCAACGGTCCTTTCTCAAGGGCGCGAGAATTGGCGGGGCACGCTAATGGCTGTGTTCCAACCAGCGGAAGAAACCGCGCAGGGCTCGCAAGCGATGCTGGATGATGGCATGATGGAACGCTTTTCCAAACCAGATGTTATCTTGGGACAGCATCTCATGCAGTACCGCGCCGGTACCGTGAACTATCGCTCAGGGCAAATCTTGTCTTCGGGCGACAGTCTGCTGGTGCGCTTTTTTGGCAAAGGTGCGCACGGCGCGATGCCACAAAACAGCATCGACCCGGTGGTGATGGCGGCATCGGCGGTACTACGACTGCAGACGATTGTCTCGCGTGAGGTATCACCCAACGCCTCGGTCGTGGTGACCATTGGTGAATTTCATGCCGGAACGGCTGAGAATATAATTCCCGACGAAGCCGAAATTAAGCTAAATGTGCGTACCGCGGATGACGCTGTGCGCACCCATGTGCTGGAATCTATCAAACGGATCTGCATCGCAGAGGCGCATGCTTCCAATGCGCCGAAAGATCCGGAGTTTGATACCATCGATAGCTATCCTCTGGTAGTTAATGATGCTAAAGTGACCCAAAAAGTCTCTGAGGCGTTCCGCAGCCATTTCGGAGAGCGCGCGATGGAGGTGGAACCGGCACAGGCCAGTGAGGACTTCAGCCGGTTTGGGCGAGCATGGAAAGTACCCTACATGTTCTGGTTCGTGGGGGGCACCGCGCCAGAAAAATATGATCAGGCCATGCGTGAAGGTACCTTCGAGCAGCTGCCAGGGCCGCATTCGCCCTTCTGGGCGCCTGTTCTGCATCCTACGATCGAAACAGGTATCGAGACCTTGCTGACGGCCGGCGGAGTCTGGCTGGCCAAATAAAGAAGGAACCGTATGACTGTCCGCCTTGCAACACCGGTTGCCCAAAAGCAGGTGGAATCCGCCACGTTCAAGGGCAACGACCGGCTGCTGCTCGGCATTGTCCTGAGTGTGATCACCTTCTGGCTCTTTGCCCAGACCACCATTAACATCAGCCCGACAATGGGGCGCGACCTCGGCATTGAACAAAACTGGATTAACATTGCAGTCAGCTTCGCAGCTTTGTTTTCCGGTATTTTTATAGTGGTCATGGGTGGTCTTGGCGATCGGGTTGGCCGGGTAAAGTTGGCAATCATTGGTATTTGGCTTAGTGTTATTGGCTCATTCCTCATCGCCATTTCACCTGCGGGGACCGTCTATTTTCTCATGGCGGGTCGCATCATTCAGGGTCTCTCAGCAGCATGCATCATGCCAAATACCTTGGGATTGGTAAAGACATATTGGGAAGGGGCAGCACGTCAGCGTGCTATCAGCTTCTGGTCGATTGGTTCGTGGGGTGGATCCGGGGCTGCAGCACTGTTAGGTGGGATCGTGGCGGTGACGATTGGATGGCGTTACATCTTTTGGGCCTCCATAATCGTTGCCGTCGTAGCTTTTTTGCTGATCCGGGGAACGCCGGAAAGCAAGGTTGAGCAAAAAGGCACGCTGAGAACCTTCGATTGGTCGGGCCTGACTGCGTTCATGGTTGCACTGATCTGTCTCAACATTGTCATTGGGCAGGGCGCATTGATCGGCTGGGGAAACCTGATTACACTGGCGCTTATGGTAACCTCAATCACCGCCGCAGTCGTTTTCTTCAGAATCGAGAACAGAAAAGACAACAGTTTTGTTGATCTCAGCCTTTTCAAAAATAAAACCTTTGCAGGAGCCACGCTTTCAAATTTCCTGCTGAATTCTTCCGCCGGAACACTGTTGGTCGCACTTAGCCTCGTGCAGCTGGGCGCGAACATGACCGCACTGCAAGCCGGTCTGCTTACCTTAGGGTATCTGATCGCCATTCTGGCGACCATTCGGTTGGGTGAAAAGCTGCTTCGTATGTGGGGACCGCGCAAGCCGATGTGGTTGGGATGCGTTATCTCCGGCATTGGCATCTTCCTGACCGCTCAGACCTGGATTTACGCTTGGCAATATATGATTCTAGCCGTGATTGGTTTTACCCTGTATGGCATTGGGCTTGGTTTCTACGCCACCCCATCCACCGACGCGGCACTCTCGAACGTACCTGTGGAGAAGGCGGCTTCCGCAGCGGGTATCTATAAAATGGCATCCTCCCTGGGGGCGGCATTCGGCGTGGCCATCTCCGCGGCGATATACACCGGGCTCAGTTCAGATGTAACTGCCCTTTCGAATGCTTTCATGGTAGGTCGTACCGATAATATTACGGTGCGGTTCGCCGCCATGGTTGCCCTGTTGTTCAACCTGATCATGGTGCTCATCGCCATTATTTCAATCCTGGCGACCGTTCCACCGGGTATGAAAGAGGAAACAACCTGACCTACTGGCCTGATCAGCATAACAGCTGACTGGTCGGCAGCCGTCATGCTGACAACGTCGAATTACTAATGAAGGTAATCACGTTTTGGAGAGTCGCACATGTCCATAGAAATATTACTGGTCGTGCTGGACTTGAGTGGGACCTTTGTCTTTGCCATCAGCGGTGCGGCACAAGGGGTTAAGCACCGCCTGGATCTCTTTGGGGTATTGGTATTATCGTTTGCCGCGGCGACAGCAGGGGGGATGATGCGTGACCTGCTGATTGGATCGATCCCGCCCGCCGCGATTAGCGATCTTCGCTATATTTTTGTGACAATCTTTGCCGGTCTAGTCATGTTCTGGGCGCCGAGGATCGTGGGCCGGCTGCAACATGTCGTACTGCTTTTCGACGCTGCCGGATTGGCGTTTTTCGTGATCAGCGGTACGTATAAAGCGCTTGCATATGGTTTGAACCCGGTCGCGGCATGCATGCTTGGCGTCCTGACCGGCATTGGAGGTGGTATTGTGCGCGACCTGCTGGCCCACGAGATCCCCACAGTACTGCGTCGGGAAATTTACGCGGTAGCCGGCCTGGCTGGGGCGGTGGTCGTCGTACTTGGCCATTATTGGCACCTTCCTCCAACGGTTGTAACCGTCGTTGCAGCAATCCTCTGCTTTGGGCTGCGCCTGATATCGATCCGTCGTGATTGGCAGCTCCCGATCGCCAGGCCGCCAACCGACCCGGGTGGAAAGGCAGATTTATCCGATTGAGGTGCTCTGTTCGCAGCGCCTCACAGCGTTATGGAACCTCTGATCGAAAAGAATTGTGGCGTTTTTTGAGTGACAATTAGGACGATCAGCCATATGATCCATGATAAGGGATTTTAGAAAAGCTTTTATCAGGAAGGGATGATGATGAAAATTCGTAAAATCCATAAGCTGTATAAAAGCAAGCCCACGTTGGAAGGCGCGGGGGTTCATCTGCACCGCGCGTTTGGCGGCTCCACCGACGCGCACATCTTCGATCCATTCTTGCTGTTGGATGACTTCCGCAACGATCGCCCCCAGGACTATGCGCCTGGTTTTCCATGGCACCCGCATCGTGGCATTGAGACAATAACGTATGTGCTGCGCGGACAGGTGGCGCACGGCGATAGCATGGGAAACCAGGGCGTTATCACCTCCGGCGATGTACAGTGGATGACCGCCGGGAGCGGCATTTTGCATCAGGAAATGCCCGAGGGCGACTCAAACGGGCAGATGTACGGGTTCCAGTTGTGGGCCAACCTGCCCCGCGCCAATAAAATGATGCATCCACGCTACCAGGAAATTAAGAGTGTGCAGATCCCACTGATAACTCTTGAAGGGGATGTAAAAGTGCGCATCATTTGCGGTGAAGTGATGGGTAAGCGTGGGCCGGTGGAAAATATCGTGATCGACCCACAGTACCTGGATATGACTGTGCCGGCAAAGACACGCTTCACCTTCCCAACGCCGTCCGGTCATACCGTTTTCGCTTACGTAATCGATGGCAAAGCCACCTTCTGCGATGAGCAGGACCCCTTTGCTTACGAGCGGGAGGGCAGCAACTATTTCGATATGCAGCATGACCGCTGGCAGAATGACCGCACCCTGATCCTCTTCGAGGATGGGGAGCAGATTGTGGTCACGACCGAGGATAACCCGGTGCGATTCTTGCTCATCTCAGGCCGGCCCATCCACGAGCCAATCGCTTGGTACGGCCCGATTGTGATGAACAGCGAAAAAGAGCTGCGCCAGGCCTTCGAAGAACTGGAGCATGGGGTATTCATCAAGACCGCAGCCGAATGACGATCGTGGACACGAGGAAACGATGACCTGGATTTATGTTATGGAAGAAGCAGCCCTACTCGAAGGCAGCATGGCGCCGGTGTACCCGCTGGGGGTGAATGTAGTCATCGCCCGCGTGGATGGGGCGGTGTACGCTGTCTCGGGCAAATGCGCGCACATGGCTTGCTCGTTGTTTACAGGTGGTCTCGATGGGTTTACCCTCACCTGCCGATGCCACGATTGGCGCTACGACATTCGCACAGGGCGCTTTATCGATGCTCCCGAAC
Source organism: Anaerolineaceae bacterium (assembly GCA_034428895.1). Lineage (GTDB taxonomy): Bacteria > Chloroflexota > Anaerolineae > Anaerolineales > Anaerolineaceae > UBA6107. Next base: position 2,257 of record DAOUGM010000028.1, on the reverse strand, counting down.
TTGGCCTGGCGGTTTATCCCGTCAAGGCTGAGGCGGGCAAACTATATGTCAGCCTTAGCTGAAAGGAAAATACAATGGAAAAAGTAATGATGTACACCCTTTCGACCTGCCCCTGGTGCCGGAAGACAAAGAAGTGGTTCACCGATCATAAAATCCCGTTTGAATATACCGATTATGATCTTGCTGATGAGGTCACTCAGGATAAAATTATGGCAGAACTGGAAGCCGCTGGAGCGAATGGATTCCCATTCGTGCGCATTGGGGATCAGGTGGTCGTGGGCTGGCAGCCGGCCGTCTACTCCAAATTAATGGGCATTCCCGCTGGCGAATGATGGACATTGAAGCCAGGAAAAAGGCATTGCGGCACTTTCATACCCGGGTAGTTGAGCCGCTGGGATTCAAATTTACCCCAGACGAAGTCCTGGTCGATTTTCTCCTCGAGCAGGAAGTGAAGCTCGAGGAGAAGCACGGCATTCCCTTCTGCCCCTGTCAACCTATCCGGCGCGACCGTGAACGCGATATGCAGATCGTTTGCCCGTGTATTCCTTTCCACCGGAAACATTTCGACGCCATGCAGCGCTGCTGGTGCGGCTTGTTCGTGCACCAGGATGTGACCGACCCGGACAGCCTGCCGCAGCTGTCGGCAAAGGAGATGGGTCTTGAGTGAAACTTTTGTCCAGGCCATCCAGACCGCCGAGATTGCCCCCGGCGGGATGAAAGCTATCGAACTGAACGGGCGCGAGATCGTCATCTGTAACTGTGCCGGGACTTTCTACGCGCTGGACCGGCGCTGCGGGCACATGAACGCGCCGCTCGAGATGGGCACGCTCGACGGCGTCATTCTCACCTGCGCCATGCACTGCGCCCAGTTCGACGTCACCACCGGCGAGGCACTCTCGGGTCCTGTACCCACCTACCTTGGAAACGAAACCGCACCCCCGCGAACCGCCGCATTTCTCAATAATACTGATATGCTTATGCAGTACATCCATACACAACCCATCCGCGCGTATCCTGCAAAAATCGAGTCGGGGTGGGTCCTGGTCGCTCTTTAGAGAAAGGTGATTTTGATGGAACCCAGTCATTCGGAGAACAGAGCCCAGATTGTCTATTTCTCGCATGGTGGAGGCCCGCTACCAATTCTCGGAGATGAGAGCCATCAAGCGATGGTGGATTTCATGACCCGTCTGCCCGCCCAGCTCCGAAAGCCAGATGCGATCCTGGTCATCAGTGCGCATTGGGAAGAAAGAGAAGCCACCTTGTTAGGCGCGCCAAACCCTGTCATGTTCTATGATTATTATGGGTTCCCTGACGAAGCTTATGAAATCAACTACCCGGCCCCTGGCAGCCCGCAACTTGCGAATCGAATTGTAGGTTTGTTAAATGAAAACAACATCCCCACCCGAATCGATACCCAGCGCGGTTTTGATCATGGCTTGTTCATCCCGCTGAAATTGATGTACCCGCAAGCGGATATACCCTCGCTGCAACTGTCCCTGCTGCGCGGGCTCAATCCTTCAGCCCACCTGGCCCTTGGGAAAGCGTTAAGGGGGCTGACGCAAGAGAATATCCTGGTAATCGGGTCAGGATTCTCGTTCCACAACCTGCGAGCGTTTTTTGGGCAGGCACTGGGCACGCCTGACCCGGCCAATGACGCCTTTCAGGACTGGCTGGTCGAGATCTGCACCAATGCGGCTCCCCAACCAGAGCGTGAACAGAGCTTGATCGACTGGCAGAATGCCCCTTCTGCGCGCTACTGCCATCCGCGCGAGGAGCATTTGCTGCCACTCCACGTGTGCATGGGGTTGGCAGGCGGGCCGGCAAAAGTGATCTTCGATGACCTGATCCTGGGCAAGCGTGGGGTTGCGTTCATGTGGTGACTCAGGAATTTTATTAGATATTTTCACTTCCAATAAAACCGTAAAGCCGGCAAAGCCTTTGCCTCGCAGCAACGGACAAAGATCTTGAATCTATGCCAAATTGTCCTGTTCTATAAGATTTGTGCGGTGGGTTCTGAAATTTAGCCGACCTGACGAACTCTGGCTGCGAAGCGCCCTGTAAAGGGTTCTCGCTTGCCGGGCGTCCTGCGGTTCTGCAAGTGGAGGATATAAAAGTCTATTACTTGACGATATCCTGAAGCGTATTACTTCAGTTCAAACACATCTTCCGGAGCAAAGGCCACACCGATCATACTGCGTCCCACATGGGCACCAAGCACAAGTGACAATTTTTCCATGGGCAGCCAGGCGCACTTGAA
>DAOUGM010000027.1:0-16128 GCA_034428895.1 Anaerolineaceae bacterium | reverse complement strand
GGGATAAAAGGCGGTGGCAAGCTGGGTGAAGCGCGCCTTGCCGCCGGCAAGCACCGGCTTGCCCAGAAGCGAAGCCTCCAGACCAATGGTGGAGTTGTAGACCATCACCAGGTGCGAGCGCTGGATCAATTCGTAAGAACTGATGAACTCATTGGAGTCGATGAACAATACGTTGGGCTGCTGCTTGATGCCCGATTGTTCCACCCAGGCGGAGACGCTTTCACGGCTTTCCTTTCCGGGGCGTGATTCATCGGGGTGGGCGCGGATGACAAAGAGGATTTCAGGATGTTGCTTTGAGATCTGCTGCAGGTTGTCCAACCAGGCAAACATGTGCGGAAAAATGGTGTTGGCATGCACCTGGCTGGTATCGAAGATGACGTTGGTGAACACCGGCACGATCTTCTTGAATTGTGCGGCTTTCGCCAGGAAATCAGTACTCAATTCGCTCATCTCCGGCCAGAAGCGAATGCCGGCCATCGAGAAATTGCCCTTAAAACGCGAGCCCAGGTATTCATCCAGTACCTTATCCATGGCGTGGGTGAGTTGGAAATCTTTGCTGATCTGCATTGGATAGGCAGTGGCTTCCCCGGTGGTGAAGAATGCGCTGTACGGCTGCAAGCCCACCTCGTGGGTGATAACTCGGATGCCTTTTTCCTGGCAAACGTAACGGGCTGCGGCTTCAGGGTAGAACATGCCGTTGAACAGTACCACCGCCTGGGGTTTCCTGGTTTCGATCAATTGACTGAATTGCGTGTACACGTTCCAGGCGGAACAGATGAAGGCTTGAAAGAAGCGGCGCGTCTGTGAATCATCCTGCAGGTGGTGCAGGCGCAGGAACCAGCGCAGCGAATTCACTGCCCAAAAGCCGAGCGGTTTGCCCTGGTACGTAAAATTTTCCATCTCCGCCACCGAAAGGGATTCGGTTTCATGCCTCAACTGCGGGTCTTCACGGTATTCGAACCACACGGCATCCATGTTCTTGAAGACTGCCTGGCTTTGGCGGATGCACAGGCTGCACGGCGGTTCCTGGTTGAAATCTGAGCGATTGCTGCCCAGCACGCAGCGCGACAGACCTGAGCGGCAGACGAACTGGATCACCGGCACACCCTGGAGCCTGATGCCCATGGCGGTCAGCAGCGAATATGCCGCGTTTTGACTCATGCTTTGCAAGCGGGTGGATGCATTGAAAAAAACAACCGGGGGCTGGCTGGCATCCAGGTTCGCCGTGTCTGCGACTTCACTGGTTAATGACTGCCAGCGCCGGTTCCCTTGATAATGCTCCCAGCGCTGCTGCAGCCCGCGATTGACCTGATGGATCAATTTCTTCAATCCTGGACCCGCCTGAGTTTGCGCAGGGATGAAATTTCGCTGTCGTATACCTTCTTGACCCCGTCACCAATCGCCATTTCGGTCACCCGGATGTATTTCACCAGGCGTTCAAAACCGCCGGGTTCCACAGACGCCGCCTGGTCGGAGCCCCACAGCGCCCGGTCAAGGGTGATGTGACGTTCCACCATGCACGCGCCGAGCCCAACAGCCACGGCGGAGGTAACCAACCCGACCTCGTGCCCGGAATAACCAATGGGGCAGGTAAAGGCTTTGCGCAGAGTCTGGATCATGCTCAGGTTGAGTTCATTGGGGTCGCACGGGTAAGCGCTGGTGGCGTGAGTGATGACCAGGTTTTCCTCCCCGATCAACTGCACGGCGGATTTGATTTGTTCGGTGGTCGACATGCCGGTCGAAAGGATCAGCGGACGCCCGGTCTTGCGCAGGCAGGTCAGCAGCCCTTTATCGGTCAGGGAAGCCGAGGGAACCTTGTAGGCGATGGGGTTGTACCGTTCAAGGAAATCCACTGAAGGTTCATCCCATACCGACGCGAACCAATCCATGCCGATTTCCCTGGCATGACGGTCGATCTCATCATATTCTTTCTCGGTGAACTCCACCTTGTAGCGGTAATCCAGATAAGTGATGTAACCCCAGGGGGTTTCGCGCATCTGGTTGCGCTGTTCCAGCGGAACACAAAGTTCCGGTGTGCGTTTCTGGAATTTGACCGCATCGACACCGGCGTGCTTGGCTGCCTGAATGAGGTCCTTGGCGATCTGAAGATCTCCGTTGTGATTGATTCCAATTTCGGCCACAATATAGGTAGGATGACCATCCCCCACGAATTTATTTCCAATGCGAACTTCTCGTGCCATAATATTCTCCGTTTTCAAGGGGTTATTTCTGATACGTCTGCAGGATCAGATCGCAGAACTCGCGCACTGCGCCTTTTCCTCCGTTATGCTGAAGCACAAGGTCTGCACAGCGTTTGACTTCTGCTTCAGCGTCGGCTGGAGCCACGGCAAAACCGGCTTCGCGAAAACAGCCGAGATCGTTAACATCATTTCCAATGAACACCGTTTCTTCAGCCGGAATATTCTTTTGTTTCAATACTTCATGGAATACTTCCACCTTGTTGGCGATTCCCTGGTGAGTTTCCAGCCCAAGTTTTTTACAGCGCGCGCTGACCACCGGGTTGGTCTCGGTGGAAATCACGATGAATTCGATGGGCAGGGATCTGCGCACCAACCACAATCCCATGCTGTCGCCGCGCGAAGAAGCGACGCGTTCATACCCGTTTTCATCCACCCACACGCGGTTATCGGTCAATACGCCGTCGAAATCCAATGCCACCAGCGAGATCTTTGTGGGCAGAGTGCGGCGCTTACTGGCGGGGTCGACCATTTCCAGGTCGCCGTTCCTCACCAGCCACTCATAACGCATCCAATCGAAGGGGGTGTCGATATCCACGGTGTAGCGGGGATCGATCAAATAGGGCAGGATCTTGCTGCCGCTCATGCTGCCCTGTTCAAAGATGGCTCGCAGGCGGATCACGTCGATATGCCCGGTTTGCCAGTAGGTGGGCGGGAGGATCTGGCGCGGGGCATTGTAGGGTTCCGCGATGCCTTCCACCGCAAGCAACGGGGTCATCGGCTGATTCTCTCCGTGCAGGCGCCACATCTTGTGAGGATTTTGCCCGCTGGGCACCACGCCGCGCACCGAGTCTGCTTCGGGGTGTGCCAGCAGCAATTCCACGGCTTCATCCACGCAGGCGCGCGGACGGATGGGGGATGTCGGGCGCAGTTGAATCACCAGGTCGGGGGTGTAATTCTTATTTTTCTTCAGCCATTCCAGGGTGTGCCGGAATACGGGCAGATCGGTGGTTTGATCCTGCGCCAGTTCCGACGGGCGCAGGAAGGGCGTTTCCGCTCCCCACTCGCGCGCCACGCCGGCGATCTCTTCGTCGTCCGTCGACACGATAGTGCGCGTCACATATTTGGATTGGAGCGCTGCGGCAATGCTGTAACTGATGAGCGGGTACCCGGCGAAGAGTTTGATGTTCTTGCGCGGAATTCCCTTGGAACCGCCGCGGGCGGGAATGACAGCCAGGATTTCAGGTTTCTTTACCACGCCGTCCAACCTCCGTCGACGACCAGGTTGCCCCCGGTCATATAGGAGGAGGCATCCGACGCCAGGAACAACAATCCTCCGTTCATTTCATCTTTATGCGCCATGCGCCCAAGCACCGTGCGCGCCGAGTAGTTGCGCACAAAATCGTCGTCATGACCGTTGAAAACGCCGCCCGGTGTGAGCGCATTGACGCGGATCTCGATTCCGGCATAATAGGTCGCCATATACTTGGTCAGTCCCAGGATGCCGGCCTTGGTAACCGTGTAATACACCGGTTTGTACACTTTGGGTTTGCCGGGTTTGTCGTAGATGCGCTGATCCGGCCCACCCAGCCCGTAGGTGGAGCAAATATTGATGATCGAGCCTTTCTTTTGTTTGACCATTTGCCGCGCAACCGCCTGCGAAACGAGGAAAGGCCCGGTCAGGTTCACATTGACCGCGTCCTGCCAGGATTTCAACGGATAATCTTCGAAGGCGTTGCTGCTCGAGGAGGCATGCTGCGGATCGAATTTGGGATCCAGAGCGGCGCTGTTGACGAGTACGTCCAGGCGTTTGGAGCGGGCGACAATTTCGTCGACCACCGCCGCTGCCGATGTCGGATCTGTCACGTCCAGGCGGATACCGTATGCTTTATATCCTTTTTGGGCGAGTTCTGCGGCGACTGCGTTTACCGCTTCAGCATTCAGATCAGCCGCATAAACGACGGCCCCAGCCTGGGCCAGGGTGAGGCAAAATTCCTTGCCCAACAGCCCCGCTCCGCCGGTGACCATCGCGACCTTTCCCTTTAATGAAAACTTTTCCAGCACATCAGACATGCTACCTCCAGGTAACCTTTAGAATTTTACCAGACATCCTTCCCGCGCCGAGCGGTGCACCGCGAGGGCGATGCGTAAAGCGGCAATCCCATCCTCAAGCGTGCAATATGGGGCTTCCTCGCGGGCTGCCACTTTCAAGAAATGCGCCATCTCGTTGAGGAAGAGGTGATTGCGTTCAAAATTGGAGGGAGGGTTGAATTCCTCCCATACTTCATTTTCTGTATCATAACGGCGGGCTGCGCCTGTGGTGTTATCCCAGGTGATGCGGCCTTTATCACCCGTGATCTCCAGTGTGTGCTGCGGCGGACGCTGTACATAATCCAGGTGAATGCTGCCGCAAATTCCCGAATCGAATTTGCATACGATGTCCGCCGTATCTTCCACCGGCAGGTTCAGTCCGCGGCAGGAAGTGATGGCGAACAGGTCTTGGAAATCTCCCAGCAGCCACCGCAGGTAATCGAAGGGATGGCTGAGGGTATTCACCACGCCGCCGCCCAGGTCTTGGCGCGCGCTGTAACTGCTGCGGTAATCCTCCCAGGGGTGCCAGTTGGGAAGGTACTCGCCCCAGTGCGATCTCACCGAAGTGACGGTACCGATGCGGTTCTCTGCAAGCCAGCGTTTCACCTGGCGCAGCCCGGGGTGGTAGCGGAACTGGAAACCGGTCAGGAACTCACCTCCGCCGCGATGCAGGGCTTGTTTCAATTCGTCAACCCGATCCATCGAATGCGAAATGGGTTTTTCCATCAGGATCGAACACCCGGCTTCGGCGCAGGGGATGGCCACTTCGAGATGCAGCGCGGTTGGATTGGCGATGATCACGGCATGCGGTTTGTGCTGCAGGGCTGCCTGGAGGTCTGTTTCCACGGGGATGCCTTTAATTTCGTCCTCGGACAGGGTGGAATGGCGGGTGCGGTAGAGCAGAATATCCGTTTCACCCAGGGCGCGCAGGTTGTTGAGGTGGCGCCGTCCGATCGAACCAAACCCGGCAATCAAAGTTTTCATAAAACCATCCTTCAGGCTTTAAGAACCTGTTCGGCCAGCCATTCGCCGGTGCGCCGGCCTGAGCTGCCGTCGGTGAAGGTCACTTCGTCTGCAATGAACTTCCTGCGCTCGGCGGAATCCAGGCCGGGATTCCTCAAGTAGGTGTTCAGGAGTTCCTTGAGGGTTTCCTCGTCGGAGGCCACGCGGCCGGCATTGGCCATGCGGAAGCGCTGGTGGGTGGGCCATTCGCCGATCTCGGTCAGAGCCAGAGAGAATTTCCCCGGCTTGTTCCATCCGCCCGGGATATCGAGACAAACGCTCACGATGGGGCGATCGTGGATGGCGGTTTCGACGCACATGGTGGAATATACCGTGGTGAAAACATCCGAATAGGCCATCATCGAGGTCTTTTCCGGCATGTCCTCGCCGGAATAATAACCCAGGTCGCCGCCCAGAGGCACCGGTTCCACCACGTGAACGTGCGGCAGGCTGCGTGCCAGATCGCGAACGCATTCCCGTTCACCGGCGAACAACGGTTCACTCATAAAATGGTTGGGGTGCAGCCGGATGAGAAGTTGGGCGGGTTCTGCAAGCGCATCCGAAGCCACCAGCTTCGCCAGGGCTTCGATGTTGCGGTAGTTGGGCGAGAAGGTGATAAAACTGGAGGCATAAGAGATCAGTTTGCGCTTGGGATCGAGATTGTGAAGTTTGAAATAATCCGCGCGCGGGATGAGCCATTCCTTGCGAAAATAACCGTCATAGGAAGGGATTCCGCCCACATGAACCCGGGCAGGATCCCAATCCGAACCGTCCACCAGTTCCTGCTTCTGGATTTCCGACCAGCAGGTGACAAAATCAAGCGGACAGGAGGGGATGCCATAACTGCTGGGGTTGTCCCAACCCACGATGACCGCCCCGGCTTTTACGCCGCGCTGCAGTGCTTCGCGCAGTAGATAACGGTCATTGCGCCAGCCGTAGGTGCTGGATACCACAACCGAAGGTTGATATTTTTCGAATAAATCGGCAAAGATGCCGGGTGTGAAGCGCATTTGCCAGTTCACCAACCAGCGGCGGGCAGTTTTGGATTTGCGCATGGTGCGGATGGCAGCACGTGCCAGCGGCAGCGGTATGCGCGAACGACCGGTCAGCTCGGCTTCCACCTGGCGGATATAGCTGTCCATGGCTTCCGTGTTGATCCTGTCGGAGGTTCCCACGCGGCGCACGTAATTCGACCACCACTGCAGGGTGGGATTGACCTCGCTGGCGTATTCCTGGCAGGCTTTCTGGCGCAGCCCCTCGACGATCAACCCCGGCGCGCCGAAGCGCTGCTGGATTTGACCTGTGAGACCGTCATCGGTGAGCAGCACGACGCGGATGCGCTTTTCCAGCAGCGTCTTCACCACGTCGCTTTGAAGGAAGTAGATGATCGCCAGCCCGTGGTCGGCGCAGATGAATATCGTTTTTTGTTCAGCGGTTGTTCCCAAAATGTTTACCTCAACGCGTTCATTACTTGTAATAGAGCCTGAAGATCCTGTTGTACAACCAGAGCAGAGGCTTTTTGAAAAGCGGAAGATCAAGGATGCGTTTACTTTTCTTCTCGGATTGCACTTCAACTTTTTTGCCGGAGATCTCGGCGGGAACCTGGTTGCTCATGTTCTGCATCAGCGGCTCGGGGGTCATCAGGCGCAGCAATCCGGACTCGTTCATGCGAATGTCCAGCTGGCGCACCTGTCCCATGGGGCGGTCCATCTGGAAGGGCAGGAATTGGGAGATCGTTTTCTTGTACGCCAGGAATTGGTAGTGACTGGCTCCAATATGGGCGGTTTTCCCCTGCCAGGTGATGCGCAGATCCTGGCGGGTGTTGTACTCTTCGCGGGTGGCAGCTTCGTCGGTTCCCAGGCTCATGGTAAAGGAGGAATAAGTCTCCCAGTCCAGGAAGTTGCCGCGCTCAAAGGTTGCGCCGGGCGCGTTCTTTGCCCAATCGATGGTCGCGGTTGAAAATTCCTCGTTGGTGCGGAAGGGGCGCGAGGTCACCATGCCCACATTGGGAAAGGATTCCAGCAAGTCGACTGATTTGGAAAGCCATCCCGGGTAGAAATAGCAATCGTTATCGGTATAGGCGATGATCTCGCCGGGCGCGCCATCCAGGATGATGTTCCAGGCGCCGCCCTTGCCCAGGTTCTTTTCCGAAAGGATCAGGTACTGTATCCGGCCGGCATTCAATTGCTGGGTCAGGTAAGATTTGACTTCTTCGCAGCTGCCGTTGTCGAAGACCATCAGGTCGTAGGGCAGGTCGGAATGCGCCCAAATGCTGCCCAGGCAGGTTTGCAGTACCTCCAGCATGTCGGCGTAGAATCCGCTCAAGAAGGGGATGTAATTCAATACCGCCACGGTGATGCGCTGGGGTTTGGCGACATCCTTGACGAATTTTTGTGGGTTCTGACCTGCGCGCATATGTTTGCTCCGCTTACTTGTTTTTGGCATTACTGGAACGCAGGCTGCTCCTGAATTCGCTGTATGCCCTATAAGGATGAAAAATCGTAAAGAACACTTCACCCAGGAAGCGGGAATTTAATTTGACCAGGGGGAAAATTTCCAATTCCCTCCACAAGCGGTGGATGGTCATCTTCTTCTTTTTGACTTCTCCTCCGCTCAGTTGATAATTGGCGTCGCGCAGATGGAAAATTGCGCGTTTGCCGCCTGCCATGCGCACGTTGTCACTGGTCTCGGGCAGCCTGTAATGCGGCTGACCGTTGGGCAGGTGGGAGTAATCATGACTCTGATGAATGATCATGATGTCCTGCGTGGCATCGATGGTTTTCCAACCGCGGCGCCGCGATTCGTAGATCATCCAGTTGTCCCAGCCGGCACGCCCCACCGCGAAATCCGGGATGTGCTGGAAACACTCGCGGGGGTAGATGAAATAATCGCTGCCCATGGGTTTGTGTAGCAATCCATTTCTACGGCATTCCTCTTTCAGCCGCGCCTGCCATCCATCGCTCATCTCCAGCGGCTGGGGTACATCCAGATCCCAGCGCTGCCCCACGAGCAGAAATTTGGGAATCGAACGGGATACCCACCTGGCGGATGCAAGAAAATCGTCGAAAAGGATGATATCAGTATTCACGTATGCCAGCAGGTGCGAATCGTTCACGGCGCGGGCGGTATCGAACAGCGAACTGATCAGGGGGGTGCCCAGGGCATTGGTCTTGATCTCGGGGATGTGCCTGACCTGCAATTCCTGCGCCGCTTCCGCCACGCCTGGATCACTGCCCAATAACACCACTTCCACATCGCTGCCCAATGCCAGCCACGAGCGCACGGCGTTGCGCTGAATGGTGGCGATGTGCGGGTCAACGAAGGGTTTTGGAGCGGTGAAGAGGGTAATCATCGGTTTCATTGAATTAATTCAAAGCATCTTTCTTCCTGATTGAATTCATTGAACGTGTAATTGGAGGACGGATTCAAATCAATGTCCTTGGCAATCCTGTTCCAGTTATCGCATAAGAAATTTCTCATGTCCTCATTACGCGATTTTGCATCAATGGTAAGTTGCATGGCTTTATCCAAGTCACCCATGTGGGCGTATCCCTCAATGAACGGCATCAATTCGATACCATTCCCTGGGTCAAGGTTGAGATTTTTAGCCTCTTCATATAATTCAATGACTTTATCCCATCTTTGGAACTGCCTCGCAAGGTCGGCAGTTTCATAGTAGTAACACCAACCATGTGCTTCCTCACCTCCGAACGCCAATGGGTTTTGCATGACGGAATTATCCGCGTCGACAATTCGATCGAGATTGGAAGCGGGAAGAGCCAGCCTTGTATTTGTATCGAGAAGAGGATTATAACGATCGTTCGATGACAGCATCCACAGGCAATGTGCGTTACCTGTAGCCCAATTGATCACAAGGCTGTTTCTGCTGTCCGCTTCATATTCTGAATACCACTTCATAGCGGAAAGTGGCATTCCTTCTGCCATCTGAGACACATTATTTGGAAAATATTTTTGCAATGGATAAAACCAATAATCAAGTAATGGAAACGGTTGCACTGTTGGATAGAGAAGATTTAGCGCGTATGAGGTCGGATATACACCCATTTTTGGGAATAGTTCATTGGCTGAAATGATTGATGTTTGTGACTCAATATAAGGTGCTCTCCAATATAGCTGGCTGAAGAATCTCTTTTGCCAGGTCGAAGACCACTTGTAATCATTAGTTACCAGGTAATTGTGTCCAACAGCTAAACCAATGAGAGCAACAAAAATTATTTCCCTTCGCAGGCGATGTTCCTTGAATAGATATGAAAGCACACCCACAATAAATAACGCTGCAGCCCACATACCTGCCAATCCAAAACGATCATTCCAAATACCGGAATCGCTGCTGACGCTTCTCATCACCAGCCAACCGGGAAGGCAACCCAGCAAAATGCCGATTATCCCGATAGTTGTGGATTGGAACAGAAAAGTCTTTTGGGGAGAATTTGCGGTTTCCGATGTTCGTTTTGATTCCCTGAGAAAGAAAAAACTGAGTGATCCCGCGGCAAGAGCAGTCAGGATCATGCCGAATAATTTGGAAGGAACCGTTATATCAATATTTGCTGGATCGACGGTAGGAGTCCAAACAACAAGTACCACATGCAGCGCGTCGCGCAGGATGAAATTGATCAATTGCAATAATGTCGAAAGCGGCGATTTTGCCAGATATGTGAAAAAGTCTGGGTCAAGACCGCGAATATTCTCCATGAGGAACACTCTCCAGATAATGTAAAAAATTGCAGTCAGGAGAAATGGCGACCAGAAGGATAACACTCTCTTGAGTCTATATCGGGCTGGTTTATCATCCATTGCAAGCCACAGAATGAGTGGACGAATGAACTCAATTCCGATGTAATACTCTTGCGTAAATAAGGACGGGATATTTACAAGAAGCGATGCTGCGAGCAACACCAATTTATATTTCGGTTTTTTTACCGCGAGTACCATTAAGTACATTGAAAGGAAGAATAAAACGTAACAGATCCAAAGATAATTAAATGTGACACCCATTGACTGTTGATTAAAGAGAGGATAAACGGAAAATAACAATACCACCCAGAAGACTTCCCTTTTATTAAAAGGCCATATCAACGAAAACACACCCCACAAACCAAGACCCACAAACCACCTAAAAAGGTAAGTGGATAAATGCCAGAAAATCGGATTTGTCCCCCATATTTTGAATAAAAGGAGATCGGTCCACCAGCCGTAAGGTCGGTCGTCATATGTCCAGTAAGTTTTGATACCTTCTGCTCCATGAACGACGTATGAGTAAATTTTTGGCCAATCATCAAGATAAAATGTGAGCGAAGCAATGTTTATCGCAAAACTTAACCCCACCAATAGAAGAGAGAAGACCGCCACCGAATAAATGTTGATCGGAAGGGTTAATGCCCCATTCTTTGCATGTTCAAAGAAACGTTTCATTTTTCCTCAACGTCAAACATGGTCTTGTGATGGATTCTGGCATTGACTCTAAATAGTTCCGGTTCGCGCCGGTAGAGGTCGAGCACCTCCAGCCACGAAAAATCATTGCGCCCGTCGAACCTGTCGTAGATGGCGCGGATGAGTTCGAGGTCCTGCGGCGTGTCCACCGTCCAGCGCAGCGCACCCAGGTCTTCTTGATAATTCAACTGGTAAACCTTGAACTTGCCGGGAGTTTCGTACAAGTACGGCAGCACATGTTCGCGCTGGTGTTTTTCTTTGGCGTTGTGCCAGGCTTTTTCGAGCGCCGCGAAAGTGCAGACTTCGATGTCCAGGCCGATGGGGTAGGTGCGCGTGAAGGGTGGGGGCAGGCGGTTGCAGGCAAAATCGGCGCCTTCCCGTTGGAAAGCGTCGATCACTTCGTCGATCAGGGCGGGGTCGACCAGCGGACAATCACCGGTCAGGCGCACGACCGCGTTCGCGACTTCGCGCATTGCCAGTTGATAGTAACGATCGAGCACATCCTGCAGGCTGCCGCGATAAACCGGGATGTCCTGCTCAAGGCAAAATTGAACTAGTTGGTCATCGCTCGGGTCGGTGGTCGTAGCCACCCAGGTGGCATCAACTTTCGAGGCTTTGCGTACACGCTCGACCATGCGCTCGAGCAGCGTTCTTCCGGCTGCCAGTTTTAGCACCTTGCCGGGCAGCCGGGTGGAACTCATTCTTGCCTGGATGATGGCGATAGTCTTCATGCTCGATCTGCTTCTTTCCTGGTGGAATGGTGTAAGTCAAAGGCTGCCTGGTAGGCTTGCAGGAGGACGGGGAAGTTTTTTGACCAGTCCGCTTTCATTTCAGCCGTCAAACGGGCTGCCTGGCCAATTTCTGATAAAACCTTCGATTCCACTACCGCGGACATTTTTTGCGCAAGGTCTTGGGAATCGTTATCCTTGAAGGTCCAGCCGTTCACATTCTCGTTGACCCATTCTCGGTTGCCTGCAATATCCGAAACCAGGGCAGGGCGCCCGCAGGCCAGGGCTTCCATCAGCGAAACCGACGAACCGTCGCTGTGTGAGGCGCTGAGATAGATATCCGCGCTGCGATAAATGCCGGGCAGGTCTTCACGCGCGGCATAGGTGCCGAAATGCACTTTCTCGGTAATACCTGCCTCCGTGACCATTTCCTTTAGCCGGGATTCCTGGGTTCCTTTACCAAAAATCAGCAACCTGATCTCCGGGTGCTGCTTTTCAGCTTCAATGAACGCGCGCAGCACCACGTCGACGCCGTACAGTTTCTCGAAGGAGCGGTTGCTGAGAAACACAAAATTTTCCTGCCAACCCAGTTTTTCCCGCAGCGGAGCGTCTCCAACCGGATGGAAATGCTGCAGGTCGACCCCCCAGGGGAAGAGGAAAATTTGTTCACGTGTAAAACCCATTCCCACCGCTTTATCGGCGACTGCCTGGCAATCACCGACCAGCACGGTGGAACGGCTGAGCGTGTACTTGCATTTCATCCAGGCTTCAGCAGAATGGGCCGCATCGTAAAGCAGGTCGGATCCCCAGGACATGGCAACCAACGGAGAATAAGCTGCCCTGGCGGCTATGTAGGCTGGTCCATGCAGCGGACCGGCATGCACCACATCGGGTTTGAGAACATCAACGAGGTATTTAAAATTTTCCACCTGCGCCTGGGCTTTATTGAGCTTGGGCGGCGCCACGTTCAACAGGCGTACTTCATGTATCCCCGGGGGGGGTTCGATGGACGGAATCCTTTCCAGGCGCAGAAAATGAACGTCGTGTTCAGTCTTTTCCAGCGCCCTTAGGAAGCGGTCATCGTGGGGGGAATATCCCAGGGAAAAATACAAGACCTTCAACTCATTCTCCCAGATCGGTCCAGCGCAGTTCCTTGCCAAAGGGAATATCGTGCAGGGCACGCGTGCCGATGACATTACCCACTTCATTGGGTTTGATCGCTCCCGGGGTGGCGGGACGCAGGACATCGATCATGGCGCGGGTGAGAATTTCGTCTGCGTGAATATCCCGCGCCGCACGCAGGCAGCGCCTCTGAACTACGGTGGTTTCCTTTTCATTTCCGCCGATGAATTTATCCGCCGAGCCCAGCGCCCTTTCCACTTCGCGCGTGCGATTGACCATCTCCCGCCAGGTGACGGGGGTCATGGAAAATGGATGATCTGGTCCGACGCGCGTGGTATCGTCAGTAAAATGTTTCTCGATGACCCTTGCCCCAAGCGCAATTGCGCCCAGCACGGTGGCATGTCCATGTGTGTGGTCGGAAAGCCCCAGCACGATTTCGGGGAACAGCGTGTGATAGGTATTCAGGACGCGCAAGTTGATGAACTCAAAATTGACCGGGCTGGCGGTGTAATTGGTATTGCACTGCAGCAGCACGAGCTGCCGGTTGATCTTTAAAATGCTGTGAACTGCGTTTTGAACGTCACCAATGTTGGCAGCACCAGTGGAAAGGATGACCGGTTTGCCCTTGTAGGCGATGTGTTCGAGCATTTCGATCCAGTCGATGTCGCCCGAACCGATCTTGTGCGCGGGAACGAAAGGATTCAGATAATCCACTGCTTCGAAATCATACGGCGAGGAAAAATAATCGATGCCAACCTTGTCGCATTCCTCTTTCAGGATTGGCGTCCATTCCAATGGAATGGTGGCGTCGGAATACACCTCGAACACGCTCTTTTTCCAGGACGCCTGGTGGGATACCTGCCCCTGCATGGCTTTGAACCCGTAGTCCGACACGATCTTCGGCGCGCGGAAGTTCTGGAACTTGGCGGCGTCGGCGCCGGCTTCTTTCGCCATCTTGATCAGCATGACGGCGCGCTCCAGGCTGCCATCGTGGTTGGCGGAGATATCGGCGATGAAATACGTGGGGTGGTCCGGGCCGATCAGGTGTTTTCCAATTGTCACGTCCATGTTTGAACTCCTTTTTATGAAAGAGAACCGGTCAGATCAGGGTCGCGATATATTGCGGATAACCCCGGCGGAATTGATCGAAAAATTTTTGCAACCCGGCATCGAACGCGGGCAAGTCGCGGCCGAGCGCACTCTGCAATTTTGCAGTGGAAAGGCTCAGGTTCGGCGAACGGACGGCCTTGAGCCCGCTTTCCTGGATCGAGACCGGCTGGATGAAACTGGTGTCGAAGCCGAATTTCTCCGCGATGCGCTTGCCGAACTCATATTTGCTCATGGGTTCAGCACCCACCATGTGATAGATGCCTTTCAGGTCCAAATCGGCAGATTCCACCAGCAAATCGGAGAGGTCGAGAATGTTCATCGGGCAGAAGGTCACGTCGGTGAAGCCCTGCATGCGCTGCCCGGCTTGCAGGTTGTGAACGAAGATTTCCGCCAGGCTGCGTTTACCGCTGGCACTCCAACCGTAAAAATTGACCCGGGCAACCAGCGCATCGGTATTGGCTGAGAGTACAGCATTTTCTCCGTCGCGCTTGGTGCGGGCGTAAACACTCAACGGGTTGGTTTCATCGTCTTCCGAAAAATTTCCCTTGATGCCGTCAAAGACCGCATCCGTGGAAATCTGGATCATTTTGACCGAGCGTCTGCGGCAGGTTTCGGCAATGGCACCCGGAAGCTCCGCGTTGACGCGGTGCGCCAAGTCGGCGTCCGATTCACAGGCATCCACGTTGGCGATGGCGGCGCAGTGCAGGACGACGTCGGGCTTGTGTTCCTCGATCAGCTTCTCCACTACCCCGGGCTGGGTCAACTCTGCCTGAACGTTTTTGAAGCTGGCCCACTGCATGGGGAGCGTGTTGGCCACCCCGGTAACCTGGTGCTTTTTACCGTCCACCGCGAGCGCGAAGTTCAAGCCCAGCAAACCGCTGACTCCAGTGACCAGGAAATGTGTCATCCGATTTTCCCCGAAAGGTATTCGGCTTCGATGGGCGCGATGATCTTGCTGATCTCTTCCACGTTGAGCCATTGTTCATTGGTATTGGAAGCGTATCTGAACCCGTCTTCCAGTAATTTGCCTTTGGTTTCCCAATCGCGCCCAAACCAGAGGGATTCAGCAGGCTGCACTACGTACATATCCTCGAGTTCGACGGTCTGACGGGCTTCGTCTTCCGAGATCAATACCTCGTGCAGTTTCTCGCCCGGGCGGATGCCGATGTATTCGATGGCTGCCTGGGGGGCAATGGCCTTCGCCAGGTCGTTCACCGTCATGCTGGGGATCTTGGGAACGAACACCTCGCCGCCGTGCATGTTTTCCACCGCGCGGATCACGAAACGCACGCCGCTCTCCAGGCTGATCCAGAAGCGGGTCATGCGCTCGTCGGTAACGGTGACCTTGCCCGTGGTGCGCTGCTTGAGGAACACCGGTACGACAGAACCGCGGCTGCCGACGACGTTGCCGTAGCGCACGCAGGAGAAGCGTGTATTTTTTGCGCCGGCATAGGCGTTGGATTGGATAAAGAGTTTTTCGGCTGCCAGCTTGGTGGCGCCATAGAGGTTAACCGGGTTGACCGCTTTATCGGTGCTGAGAGCCACAACCTTCTTCACCCCGGCGTCAATGGCGGCGTCGATCACATTGCCGCTGCCGAGGATGTTGGTCTTGATGGCTTCCATGGGGTTGTATTCGCAGGCGGGCACCTGTTTCAATGCCGCAGCGTGGATGACCACGTCGACGCCTTCGAAGGCGCGGCGGCAGCGCTGCTGATCGCGGATGTCGCCGATGAAATAGCGCAGCGAGGGATCCTTGAACCCGGAGGCCTGCATTTCGTGCTGTTTGAGTTCATCCCTGCTGAAAACGATCAATTTGCGGGGATGGTATTCCTTGAGCATGATATCAAGGAACTTTTTACCGAATGAACCGGTACCTCCGGTCACCAGGACAACGCTTTCATTCCAATTCATAGTGATTTCCTCACAACTAGTTTTTTAATCTTGCGCAGGAGCATGAAGGGTGCACTATCATACCACCGCCTGCGGGGTAATTTTCTACTCGGGGTGTACGGGAATTGAGCCAGTTCGGGCCACAGGTATTTGACGATCTCGCGCTGGGCGATATGGTATGGATAAGAGCGGTATTTGGGATCGATACCCAGCATGACCTCGAAGAACCTGCGGTTGTTGAAGGGAGTGAAATCCTCCTGTGCGATATCGAAGATGCTGTGTCCCATCGAGTACCAGTTGGCAACTTCCACTTCCCAGGTGAGCAGATCGAGCAGCTTGACCCCGTATCTCTCGGCTGGCAGGGCGTCTTCCATCCACTTTTTGAGATTCTCGCGGACGAGTTTGGAGTTCCCCTGGTTGACCAGGCGCACGACGCTTTCGAAGGTCAGGCTCACCGGGTAAACCCCCACGTTCCAGTAACGGCAGCGCATGATCTCGGAAATGGAGCCTTTCAATACGACCGCGTCTGCGGGGAT
>DAOUGM010000026.1:0-46496 GCA_034428895.1 Anaerolineaceae bacterium | reverse complement strand
ATTCGTAATGAATGGTCAGCAATCCATTCGAAACATCGGTGTGGATGCGCGAAAGGACTTCAGGATTGGCTTCGATGACCAATTCCTCATGGTCACCCTGCGTCAGTTCGATCTTTCCCACACCTTTGAAAAGCAGTGCAGAAAACCCGCTGACATCACGTTTTTCCTGATTTACAAATTGATCGCTCATTTTTTCTCCTCGAGAATTATTTCTGCAATTCATTTACGAATTTTTATGAAATTCGGTTCGTTGTATATTCTTTGAAAGCAGGAAACTCAGTTCAACCTCTGTTCCATGAGGACGTAAATTACGAATTTTTATTGATCCTTTTTGAGCATCCATCAATTCCCTGGCAATTGATAAACCCAACCCGCTGCTCCGTGCATTGCGTTGTACTTTCTGGCGAACGTGATAAAACCGGTCAAAGACACGGGGTAAATGTTCATCGGCAATTCCTGTTCCAGTATCCGAAATTGCGATCAAGGCATTTTTCCCAGATGCCCGTACAGAGATGGATATTTCCCCGCTCTTGGGAGTATGTTGTATTGCGTTGTCCACCACAATTAAAAGTATCTGTTCCAAGCGGATCGGATCAGCGAGGATGGATAATGCATCAATATTTGACTTGAGACTGATTCCATTTTTCGATGCTGTCACTTCAAGTTGCCGGATGATCCTTGGCAAGAATTGTTGAAGGTCAATTTGCTGGATCTCAAATTCCACCGCATGTTCATCCAACCTTGAAAGAAGAAGCAACTCCTCTATCAACTTATTCATATAATTTGAGTCGGACAATACGTCTGATAAAATCTGCTGTTGTCTATCCGAGTGTGAATCACGCAATGCCACTTCAACCCCTGCATGTATCAATGTCAGAGGAGCACGCAGTTCATGACTTGCATTTGCCACGAACGCTTGCTGCTTTTCCCAGGCTTGCTGGGTGGGTCCCAATGTCCTGCCAGCCAAAAACCAGGCTGTCAATCCAATAATTAACGTAACGATCGCACCCAACATAATCATGGTGTTCATCAAATCATGAAGGACGATCTTTTGTAATGTTAGGTACTTGCCTGCCTGAAATACTTTCACTGGGTAATTACCTGGGACAAGATACGTAAGGATCCTGGCCGAGGTTCCATCCCCGAACTTCACCGTACGCAAGTCATTGCCGTGTATTATGGCCTGATCAACTGCATCAATACTGATCCTTGATGGAATCACCTTTGATGAATAACCTTCCGCCAGCATACCCTTTGCTGACAGGGGAAAAACATAAATATCCGCCAGTTCAGTTTCCTGCAGACCCTCATTTTCTTGACCTTTTACCGATTTAACATCCTCTTGATTTTCTTCAACTGGCAACGTCACGACCAGACCCGCTTTACGAACTGCATTATATAGGTCAATAGGTAAAGGAATATCCATACTAGCAAATTCGAGTCCAATTTTCACTCGGAGAGCATCATCAGTGGTTGATTGGAAATAGTAAGAAATCAACGAATACGTCCCGCCGCCTACCATTCCAGCAAGCAGGACAGCTGCAAGTAGATATAGAAGGGTAAGTTTGATTCTTAGCTTTTTAAGCATTTTCGATTTCTAACATGTATCCAAAACCACGTACTGTTTGGATTGGATCTTTACGGCCGGATATCATCATTTTTGAGCGGAGATACGATACATAGACATCCACCATTTCTGTATGAACGCTGGAATCGTATGACCATACATAATCAATAATCTCGTGTCTCGAGAGCGTTTGTCCAGGATGCCGTAGAAAAAATTCCAACAGATCCCATTCGCGTCTCGTCAAATCAAGTGGAGTTTCTCCCCTTCTTACGGTGTGGGCTTTAATGTCCATTACCATCGAACCTACTCTTAATTCGGCAGCATCCAGTTGGTTGGAAATTACCCTTCTTGAGAGTGCCCGAATACGCGCGATCAATTCATCAAAAGCAAACGGTTTTACCAGATAATCATCAGCCCCACTTTCAAGACCCATCACCCGGTCCTCCACCTGACCCCGCGCCGTAAGAATTAGAATCGGGACTGTTAATCGGGATGCACGTATCTTCCTGCAAATGGAAGGCCCATCCAACCCGGGAAGCATCCAATCCACAATGACCAGATCGTATACCCCTCTTAAGGCAATTTCCAAACCCACCTCGCCGTTTGCTTCCGCGTCAATACTATAATGCTCATTCTCCAGAACATCCCGAATAAGTGAGGTTAATCGCAAATCGTCTTCGATCAATAATATTTTCATATCAATTAATTGTATTACAGAACTTGACCTTTTATTTGGACATTTTCTACCTGCTTCATTGGAAATACATTGGAAAATTGCTTGTCCATTACAAGGTTTCTTTCATGTAGGAAGGTTATGCTTTGAAATAATCATTGGAGATATATGAGATGAAAAATAAAACGATTGTATTTGCATCTATTGCATTGGCAGTTTTTCTTTTAGTGATCGGCACCGGTGTTGTCAGCAACGCCTTTGCAAAAAACCCTGATTCAAAAACCGCCACACCCAGTCTCGAAGAATTCATGGTTCGGGAACAACAATACCAACAGCTTATCAACGAAGCGAACCAAAAGCTGGAAACCGCCAATCAACAAATTATTGATTTGGCAGCGAAGGCAAATAATGCGAGTGAAGTTCCAGATCAACCATATTTATTTTCTTCTGAACAAGCGTCTCAAATTGCAGCCAATCTTGCTGGTACCCAACCCAAGGAGTCTCCGGAATTGGTGGATTTTAATGGAAATCCAGCTTATGAGATCAAGTTTGTGGAGGGTAAGTATATTGGCACGGTTTACATTGATGCAAATACAGGGGAAGTACTTTATAACGGATTGGCACAGAAAGTATCCTACATCACTACTGAACAGGCGATAACCATAGCCACCAAATACTTGGGTGGTGGATCCGTTAGCAGGGTGGATTTTGGATCGTATGACGGTTTACAGGTATATATTGTGCAATTTACGAATGGACAAAGTGTGTATATTGATTTGAGTGGCCGTATTAAAGCGGTACAAATGGCCCCATCAACTGGCAACTCAGATGTAGAATCGCATGAATCCGAAGACCATGAGGTCGATGATTAATGATTACCAGAAAGAGCCATCCACAATGACAAAAAAACGATCTTTTATACCGGCAGCAGCAAAGATCCTCCTGGCATTAGCCTCCTTCACTGGAACTATCGGATTATGGAATTTCCTCGCTAATAAGGATTACCAAGTAGGTGGCATTAACCAAAATCCTGACAAAGAAATGCCGAATCTCCGGCCAATGCCCACATTGGTTGCACTGGTGACCATCACTGAGGAAAACACAAATCCAACATCTCCTGTAGTAAATTCCCTTCCGATAACGGAATTGAGAAAAGTGGAGCTTTCACTTGCCCCTGTCGCTGCCAGTCAACCTCGGTTGTCAATAAACAACGCACCCGAGATCCTGCCTGCTCCAGTAGCAAATACCAATTCTTCCCGATAATGCAAACGGTGACTTTTCGAGCGATGGGTAGTCAAATATTCATCGCTCTGGACACGGAAGAAAAGGGTGTACTTGAGGCAGCCTGGAAAGCTCGCGAATGGTTCGAAGAATGGGAACAAGCTTTTAGCCGGTTTAGAATTTCCAGCGAGCTTTCAATCCTAAATAAACTCCCAGGCGTTCCTGTCAGGGTGAGTGAGCCATTATTTGAAATATTGAAATTGTCGATGAATATTCAGGAAATGACTGGTGGAGTCTTCAATCCACTGATTCTCAACTCACTGGAGTTTGCGGGGTACAATGTCACTTTTGATGAATTGTCTCAAAATATAAACCTCTTTGTTGAGCAAGAAGGTCTCCCGCTTTCTTCAAATGATGCAGAAATTAAAATCATTGAAGATGACCGATCAGTGGTCATCCCTTACGGTTATAAACTTGATCTAGGAGGTGTGGCCAAAGGATGGGCGGCTAACCTTACTATGGCAAGGTTGCAGCATTTGGCTCCAATTTTGGTGGATGCCGGGGGCGATATTGCTGTCAGTCAACCAAAACAAGATGATTCTTTCTGGCCTGTAGGAATCACCGATCCATTCTCTCCTGATAAAACATTGGATTTGCTGATGATTTCAAAAGGAGGGATCGCCACATCTGGTCGTGATTTCAGACGCTGGAAAATGAACGGCAAATGGATGCATCACCTGATTGATACTCGGAATGACAGGCCAGCAGTTACAGATATTGTAAGTGCAACGGTGATTAGCAAGGACGTAATTTTTTCAGAAGCCGCAGCAAAATGCGCAGTAATACTTGGGAGCGGAGAAGCGACGCAATGGCTCACTAATCAACAGGGCATCGAATACCTTCTAATATTGGAAAATCAGAGGTTTATATCAAGCGATGGATATCGTTTTATTCAATGGAATGAATCATGTCAACCAACCTTAAGCAAGAAGTAGATATAACAGAAATTCAACCCGCCTTCAGAGCAGTTGACTTTTTTGTCATTACTTTAGCAGCTCTAGCCGGAGCTTTTGCCGCAATCTATGTTCTTCCAGGCTGGGTTCCCGGTCTTTCAGCCTCTTTAACAGGATCGGATCCAAAGTTTTATTGGTATCTTGCTCGAGGAAGCGCGTTTGCTGCTTATCTTTTACTATGGCTTTCAATGATCCTGGGAGTGGGCATTACCAACAAATTGGCGGCACTCTGGCCTGGTTTACCTCCAACGATCGATCTTCACCAATATTCAAGCATTCTGGGGCTAGTATTTGCCGCATTCCATGGATTAATCTTGCTAGGTGACCATTATATAAACTTTACACTTGTGCAAATTTTCATTCCCTTTTCCGCAATCAGTTATAAACCTCTACAGGTTGGACTTGGCCAGCTGAGTTTCTACTTATGGATAATAATAGTGGTCAGCTTTTACCTGCGAAAAAAAATTGGCAGCAAATCCTGGAGGGTCATCCATTATTTTAGTTTTTCCATATTTGCCTTCTCTCTTTTCCATGGAGTAACGAGTGGATCCGACGCCAAAACACCATGGGCTCAGGGTATTTACTGGTCTACAGGGCTTATACTTTTGCTGCTGGTCTTTCATCGGCTGAAATACTTTATCGCAAAGACTACAAAAAAAGAAAAAACTAAACAAAAAGGTATTATTCCACAACAGTAAAATTTCCTTGCGATGATTGACATTCTCCAGTTTTTCTGGGGAATGTTTTGTCATATAATGGTGTCGTCATATTCTTCTAAAGGAGTCAGCATGCCTACACTAACATCACCCCGATGGGATCTCTCCAATGTCTACCCATCACTCTCTTCACCCAAGTACGTTAATGATTTTACCCAACTGAATCAACTTTTAACTGAGCAGGAAAACCTGCTGATTGAAAAAGCAGCTGTTATGGATAATAAAACGGATGCTGGAAAACTGGCATCCCTCGCCAAAGCCCTGATCGATCAATATAATGATATCCTGGTGTTAGCCGGAACCCTGCGCTCCTACCTGGAATCCTTTATTTCGACTGATTCATATAATAAAGAAGCCTTAAAGAAACAATCCGAGTTCGACCAGGCAAGAGTAAAACTGGACAAGGTCGAAGTCATGATGACTGCCTGGATCGGTAAAAATGCTGAACGGTTGCCGGAAATGTTAAACACGGAACCTGAATTGCATGCCCACGAATATTTCCTTAAGGAATGTATAAAGCAAAGTCAATTCCTGATGTCGGAAGCGGAGGAGGTACTGGCTTCGGAATTAAGCCTGAGCGGCTCCAATGCCTGGACGAAATTGCAGGGAACCATCACTTCGCAACTGGGCATGGAATTTGAATTGGAAGGCAAGGTGGAACGTCTGCCTGCCCCTGCCATCATTAATTTGCGCACTCACTCTGATGAAACTATTCGCCGTCGTGGGTATGAAGCTGAAGACAAATTATGGAGTTCTGTAAAAGAATCTCTGGCAGCCTGCATGAACGGTATCAAGGGTGAGGTCAATACCCTCAACCGCCACCGCGGACGCAAGGATGCAGTCCACAGCGCAATCGATCATGCCCACATCGAACGCGAGACACTCGATGCCTTACTCGATGCGATGAAGGATTCCTTCCCCATGTTCCGCCGTTATTTTATAGCCAAGGCAAAACTACTGGGCAAGGAAAAACTTGCCTGGTGGGATCTGTATGCGCCCGTGGGTCGGAATAAATCATCCTACACATATGATGAAGCTAAAGCCTTTATTCTTAAAAATTTCGCCAATTTTGCGCCTGAATTGGAAGCCTTCGCAGTCAAAGCCTTCGCTAACAACTGGATCGACGCCGAACAGCGCGACGGCAAACGCGGTGGTGCCTTCTGCATGGAAGTTCCCGGTGTTGGAGAAAGCCGTATCCTGACCAATTTCAACGGGTCGCTGGACCAGGTATCCACGTTGGCACACGAACTCGGTCACGGTTTCCACAACGATTGCGCGGTCAAAGCCGGCAAAACCGAGATCCAGAAGTTTACCCCCATGACCCTGGCCGAATCTGCCTCGATCATGAACGAGACCATTGTTTTCTCCGCTGCACTCAAGGAAGCCAAGACTCCCGAGCAAGAACTGGCCATCCTCGAAACGCAGTTGACCAGCGATTCCCAGGTCATCGTGGATATATACTCCCGCTACCTTTTCGAGAAGGAAGTCTTTGAACGACGGGAAAAAACCGAGTTGAGTGCGGACGAATTGTGCGAGATCATGCTGGATGCCCAAAAAGCCACCTTCGGCGATGGATTGGATGAACGTTATCTGCAAAAGTGGATGTGGACCTGGAAGCCACACTATTATTCAGGCGGTCTTTCATTCTATAATTTCCCCTATGCATTTGGTTTATTGTTTGCCACTGGTTTGTACGCCATTTACCAGAAAGTCGGATCGGCGTTCATCAAGGATTACATGGCACTTCTTGCAAGCACAGGAGAAGCACCCGCAGAAGAGGTTGCAGCCCGTTTTGGCATCGACATCCGCACGAAAGCCTTCTGGCAGGAAAGCCTGAAGATCATTGAGAAACGCGTCGACCGTTATTGCGAACTGGCCGGCTAGAAATGATCAACGGCGGAGAGGTTCGACTTCTCCGCCGTTTGACTTGCCGAATATCCGGAATTTGTATTATAATTTCACGCGTGTTGCGGGCATAGCATAGTGGTAGTGCGGTAGCCTTCCAAGCTACTTAGACGGGTTCGATTCCCGTTGCCCGCTCTGATAGCCGGCTCTCTGCAGCCGGTTTTCAATTTAACGCAACCACCTTATGCCAATATGGTAATATTTCCAATAATTGAAAATTCGGCAGCGTTATTGCTAAAATGGATATGTGAACACCACCGCCAGACTTGTGGTCTTCTTTGCGGCATCCGTCGGAATTATCTATCTGTCGCGTACCTCGCTGCGTAATCCGCGATCGCATGGTTTTTACCGATTTTTTGTTTTCGAATCCATCCTGGGATTGTTTTTCCTCAATGTAAATGATTGGTTTGTAAACCCCCTTTCCTGAAACCAATTGGGCTCCTGGTCATTGCTCTGCATCAGTATCGTCCCTTTGGTGCTCGGAATTCGCGATTTGAGAAAACTGGGAAAACCGGTTGAAAACCGGGAAGGGGAATCGCAACTGTTGGCAAAAGAAATTATTGCGTGGTCATCGGCTCATTTCGTTCGGTCCTGCTCTCGAAATTCATAAAAAAGATGTGCCATGCCGATGAAAACCTTCATATTGACCGCTTCTACTTTGAAATCCAGGTCGTAACCCGGTTCGAGGTGGAGTTTATACACGTTTCGGTCTCTGAAGGAAGGCAGCAAGGGGACCGCGCTCGCTCCCATCAATGAGGGCAATGGAATACCGGCGGGCTTCATGTACGCCGTGGTACTCTTGCGCTGTGTCAAGTAGGCAACAAGTGCTTCAGCCTGTTCCAGCGAGAATGTATCCCTTGCCTGGGATGCCAGGTAACGGTATTCCTCCACCCCGGGAGCGTATCCAAAAGGCTCCAACAAGGTTTTAACCTCCTCGTCATCCATTTCCGGTTGGAAGTGGATGACATGCAGGGTGGAGACTTTTCCTTTACGGTCGCGGTAAGTAATCTCTGCTTTGACCGTGTACCTACCCGGCCATAATTCCCTGCTTGCACCTCGATCAGTATTGGATAACGCAGCTCCTTCCATGATCAAACCGTGCTCCATTCGTCGACACTCAATCAGGCCAGTGGTTTTCGATATTCAATGATTTCGCGACTGCGGTGCATTCCATTCCGCTCATAGAAATGGCAAGCTTTTTCATTTTGGGACGACACTGCCAGACCAACACCGCTGGCATTTTTTTGACTGAAAACACCGAACATGTGCTTTAAAAGCAGCGCTCCTAGCCCCTCTCCCTGATAATCCTTGTGCACCGCCAGCTGCCTAATCCAACCGCTATTTTCTTCAAAATACGACAGGGCGGCACCGATCAACCTTGTACCATCACGCAGC
This sequence comes from Anaerolineaceae bacterium, assembly GCA_034428895.1. Classification (GTDB taxonomy): domain Bacteria; phylum Chloroflexota; class Anaerolineae; order Anaerolineales; family Anaerolineaceae; genus UBA6107. The sequence continues at coordinate 38,006 of DAOUGM010000026.1, read as the reverse complement.
AGGACAAACAGCTCCGGGTCATAGCGTCCACCGCGAAAAAGTAAATTGCGCCAGGAATCGATGGAGGACATGGTATGCCCAGACCAATCAAAGGTGGATTCGATCAAGTGATAAAGTTCCTGCTCATACTTCTCACTGTACGATTCTAGCCTGTACTGCTGCGGCCATTGCGGAGGTACATAGGGCTCGGTAAAATCGATCCGCATCTGGTAATGATAATTGTGGCGGGCAAATCCAAATCTCTCATACATCTGCTGCAGCCGTTGGTTCACCGACACCGCATATCCAGTGATCGATGATTTCTCCAATTGATGGCTGAAGGAAATTTGTTGTTTCGCCCTGTCTTCACAGACCTTCATCAACTGATCTTCGATACCAATGGGGGACAGTTCCAGCGATACATAAAGTTCCTGTATATAACTGGTGGTTGCTTCTCTGATACTGGCATAACCGATCAGGTTATTCTGGTCATCACGGATGATCCAGGCCTCCTGGTCCAGGTCGATCTCGCTCCACAACTCTTCGAAATCCTGCCTACTGGTATCCGGCTCGCCGTACTCTTCGATGTCACATCGATTCATGAATTGAAACACATCTTCGAAATCTTGCATTGATGGATGAAGGATCGCAGTCATGGGTGCTCCAAAAAATGATTATTTCACTTTATTATCATAACTTAAAAACTTGAATGGCACATTTAGGTTGCTATCGTTATAGAACTTGAAGCAACTCCGCAGAATTGTAAAATTTCGGTTTTCCACCTTTTCCGTTTTCTGGTTTCGATTATTTTGTGTATGATTAAGTATTCTAATAAACATGGTGATCCTATGACAGATTTGCAGCCTGGTTACTTACTAAAATCCCGTTATTTGATCTTAAAACAACTCGGTCAGGGTGGTATGGGTGAAGTTTACCTTGCCGAAGATCAAAGCCTGGCCAACCAGGTGGCGGTCAAAGCCAACCACAATTTAAGCCCGCACGCCGCAGAACAGTTCATCCGCGAAGCGCGTTTGCTCGCATCCCTTAAACATCCCAATCTGCCGCGTGTGATCGATTACTTTACTGAAGGTGAAACCCAATTTCTGGTCATGGATTATATTCCGGGAGAAGACCTGCGTACGCTGGTCGAGCAAAAAACAACTTTTCAACTTCCCCAGGTACTGCATTGGGCAGAACAATTAAGCAGCGCGCTCAACTATCTTCACAATCAAAAACCTCCAATTTTTCACCGCGATGTCAAACCAGCCAACATCAAGGTCACACCGGGTGGTGATGTGGTCCTGGTGGATTTTGGCATCGCCAAAACCGGAGATGCATCACAAGAGACTCTTTCCGGCGCGTGGGGATACACACCGGGTTTCGCGCCGCCCGAACAGGTCAGCGGATTGCGCACCGGTGCATACTCTGACCAATTCAGCCTGGCAGCAACCCTCTATTTCCTTTTATCAGGTAATCCACCCACTGACAGCGCCCAGCGCATGATGGGCAGCCTGGAATATGTCCCCCTAAAAATGGCAAATCCCAATCTGCCGGAGCGCGTGTGCCATGCCATCGATCGCGCGTTGGAAATCAAACCCGAGGCGCGTTTCGGCACGATATCCGACTTCACCAACGCCTTAATGGATACCCACCCGCTGCCGGAACCCGCACCTTATCAAAGAACGGTGGTGACTGGTAGCCGTCCTGGCATTCCCCCACCACCTCCCGTTGTTCAACCCCCTTCAACGGAACCAGCCAGACCTCGTAAGTCCCCGTTGGGGATCATTCTTGCCCTGGCGGCTCTCGTGGTTGTGGGTACCAGCGGCTTTTTTCTCCTCAGGAGTCTCGGAGTAATTGGTACTGTTCCACCGCGGGCGACCCTGCCGCCTGCAGTCACGGCGGTCACAAGCGCACCCATCCCGACAGAAAAAGTAACGCAGGAATCGGTATTGACCATAACAGAGACCAGCTCCCCTGTTGAAACTGCCGCACTTGCCCCAACCGAAGCCCCCTCAACCGATTATCTCCCCACCGGACCGGGTGGCAAAGTGGCATTCGTTAGCAACCGCCAGGCAGATGGGTATTTCCAGGTTTGGTTAATGGAAATTGCCCAGGATGAAAAGGGCAACCTGATCGGTGTCGATGCGGTGCAGGTCACATTCGATCCGGGTGACAAATCCAAACCCTCATTCTCTCCTGACGGGACAAAGTTAATCTATTCCGGTTTCAGCAGCGGTCGTGCATCCAACGGCATTCCATTGGAAAACGACATCTGGCTGCTCGATCTAAGCCAACCCAATCCGCAACCAGTGGATCTCAGCCAGCGGGCAGGCAATGACCTGTATGCAGCCTGGTCGCCGTTGGGAGACAAGATCGCCTTCACCAGTTATTACCGCGAAGACAAAACCGCGCAGTTGTTCCTGATGAACACTGACGGCTCGAATCAGACCAGATTAAGCGAACAATGGGCAGAGTTGTATGCCGCGTGGTCTCCGAACGCAGAATTCCTGCTTTTCGTTCAATCCATGAATGGCGTCGACGTTTTATACATGCGCGACAGGTTCAGCCTGTACGACGAATCGCATTATTTTGACCGTTCTTCAGTGGCAGGACGCCTGGGAATGGTATCTGAGCCAAATGTGAGCCTGGATGGCACGCTTATCGCCTATACGCGCACTACCGGACAAAAAAGGAACATATATGTCGCTCCCTATACCGACCGTGGAGCGGTGGTGACCCAGATAACCGATTCCGGATCGGATTACGCGCCATATTGGTCACCGGATAAATCCATGCTGCTCTTCACTTCAGAGCGTGATGGGAACGGTGAGATCTATGGAATGGATATCACGACCAATCAGCTCTTCAACCTGACCGACTATCCCAGCCAGGAACGCGACCCGGCCTGGCAGCCGGTTCCGGTCAAGATTAACCTGCCAGCGCAATAGATAAGACAAACCCCCGACTTTTTCGGGGGTTTTTACTCGGGTTGGGTAGTCCGTTGTACTTTTGGTTTGACTGTTGATTTGCGGGAATGCAAACGAACCGGAGAGAGATTCTTTCCGGCATTGGGGCTGAGCAGCAGGGTGAGGCGGGTGAGTGCATTTTCATCATACTCGCAGCGTCCACAGATATCGCATACCCAGGCAGGAAAATCAGGTACGGAAATCAACTCGTCACCCAGCCAGGTGAAATAAGCAATGTAATCCCTGTGCATGTGGCCAGCCTGGCACTCACGGCACGGGAAAACAGGATCAAGTTGAGAAGGAATATTTTCAGACATAGTAATATTTTCTTGCTATTAAGATTATCATAAATTTCGAAAAAATGTGTTAAATATTTTTAATTTAATTTTGGCTGGCGTTTACCGGTTGCGGTTTCGCTATGATTTTAATGGCTTGCGGAGGCCAATACACCACAAGTGCCTTACCGACCACATCTTCCAGTGGGACGAACCCCCAACTGTGGGAATCCGATGACTGGTTGCGATTGTCGCCCAACACAAAAATGGCATCATCCGGTACCGTCCATGACCCATCGTATAAAGGGGGTTCAGCAAGATACGGTTCGGTTAGCTGTACATTGTTCACATAAACCGTCCCGTTGTGAATTTCAACCTGGTCTCCTGGAGTACCGATCAGCCGCTTGATGTAATCCTCCGACAGGTCATTGGGATTATGAAAGATCACCACGTCGCCTGTATGCATATCACCAAATTTGTACGCCAGCTTATTCACCAGAATGACATCCCCCTCCACCAGGGTGGGCTGCATGCTGATGTTCAAGACCCTGACACGCGCAAAGACGGCATCGATGGCAAAATAAAGAAGCGCTGCCAGGATCAGGGTTTGAAGAATATCCTTGAGAGCAGATCGAAATGACTGCCGTGGGGAGTCTATTTCAGAGGACCGAGGTTCGGGAGGAAGCGTGTTAAGCTGTGGATTCGTTTGCATCGATAAAATTTCCGATCATTCAGACCGTGGTTTCAAAACCAAGCGAATTGGAGTTCCGGTAAATGGAAATTCTTTGCGAATCTGATTTTCCAGGAAGCGCAAATAAGTAAAATGAGCAAGTTTGGGGTTATTGCAATAGATCATGAATGTCGGCGGGTCGGTGCGGACTTGTGTTCCATAATACAGTTTGAGCGCGGATCCCGTGCGCGAAGTGGGTGCATGCAACCCCTGGGCAGACTGCAATATCCGGTTCAAAGGTCCCGTTCCAACATGCGCCAGGCGTTCTTCCTGAACACGCAGCGCCAATGGAAGCACCTGATCCACCCGTTGACCGTTTTTTGCCGAGATAAAAAGAATGGGAACATAATCCACAAAGTTCAGTTCTTTACGAATTCGCTCTGTGTATTGCTGCATGGTGTAATTGTCTTTTTCCACCGCATCCCATTTATTAACGATAACCACTGCACTTTTCCATGCATCTTTGACATAACCCGCAATATGGGCGTCTTGAGCTGAAATGCCCTCCTGGGCATCGATCATCAGCAGTGCGACGTCGCAGCGTTCGATCGCCTTCATGGAACGCACGACACTGTATTTTTCAACTCCCGGGTCAACCCTTCCCCGGCGGCGAATACCCGCTGTATCGATCAAGGTCACGGGAACGCCCCCATATTCGATCGATGTATCCACAGCATCACGCGTGGTTCCAGGAATTGAACTGACAATGGATCGTTCCATTCCCACCAGGCGATTCAAGAGACTGGATTTGCCTACATTGGGCTTGCCGACAATGGCGATCTTGACTGAATCGTCATCGATCTCTTTTTCCTGCTCAGGAAATTTTTTGATCAACTCATCCAGCAGGTCCCCTGTGCCCGTACCATGCACCGCCGAAATCGGGTGCGGATCGCCCAAGCCCAGTTCATAGAATTCGTGTACCAGGTCACGTTGTTTGGAACTGTCAGCCTTATTGACCACCAGCATGATCGGAGGGGTGGTCACGCCGTTGACTGTCTTTTGCGATTTTCGTAAAATACTCGCCACCTCGATATCAGCCGGGGTAATTCCGGAGATGGCATCCACAAGAAAGAGCACTACATCCGCTTCGTTGACTGCAATCACTGCCTGTGATCGGATCTCTTCGATGAATTCCGCCGAACCGATGGAAAGAGGGGTCTTTTTGCTGCTGGCAGTGGGATCGATCCCGCCGGTATCCACCACATCGAATACCACTCCGCTCCATTCTGCTTCACCGAAAAGGCGGTCGCGCGTTGTTCCCGGCGTGTCGTCAACGATCGCCAACCTCTCGCCGCACAAACGGTTAAAGAGCGCGCTTTTTCCAACATTGGGTCTACCCACAAGGGCTACTACAGGTTTGGCCATTTATCCTCATTCCGAACACCAATTTTACCCCGAATTGATCGGGTTCCGGGGATGGGATTTCCCTGTTATTTGGATGATGTGATCGAGATCTCGAACGTGGCGGGAGAAATGCTTTCTATCGTAAGCCCCGGGATGTTGAGGGAAACCACCGGTTCCATGGTGTATACACCTGGGAGGATCCCCGTCAGGTTTACCAGGACACGCACGTCGTTTACAAAGAGTTTCTCAAGCACAGGCATCGGTCCCGATAGGATTACATTAACTTTTTCGGGCAGTATCCTGGCGGTAAGATTCGAAGCCAATCCAATGGTTTCCACTTTTACATCGGTCAACGCCAGACTGCTTTCCACTGGTGCAATCCCCACATTGACCTCAACCTTGGAGTTGCCGATAACCTGCAGGTTGCTGGCTAGGTTAAGATCTATCGATTGGGTAAAGTTTTCCTTTTTATCCGTAATCGAAATTGGGAGTGTTTCAATGTATCCCGGAAGGCTGTCCACTACGATTGGGTCTGGTGAAAACACGGTTATGGTCGGAGGAAAGACGGAGATACTGGTCAATCTGAATCCGTTGGCGACCTGACCTTCAGTGACCACTTTCACCACCACGTTGCGATACCCTCCGCGTTGCGCAACCGCCTGGACCAGAGTGATCTTTTCCGGGTAGACGGTAACATTTCTTACCAACAAACCATTTACATCCACAGGCTGTAGGGTAATCGTCTGGTTAATATCCGAGCGCACCTGGGAAAGATCGACAACAGCGCGAATCTCCGCGACCTGTTCAACGCGTGAGCCTGCGCCGCTGACCATTGCGGTGGTTTCAGAAATCTGTGGTTCTTCAGTTTCATATCCAACCGGTAACGCTCCGCGGTTGACCACTTGAATATCAAACTTCTTGGTCACCAAAGTTTCCAGTGATACATCCACCGTTTCCGGGGTATAAGCGATCACCTCCACTGGCCGGATACCCACCTGGATCTCCAAAGGCAGGGTGTGGTCACCAACCTCCAGACCGGAGAGATCAACAAATGCTCTGACGTTCGCCTGACCTGCGTTCAAACGGTTCCAAATGGATACAGGCGCACGCAAGGTGATCGATACAGCAGCGGGGAGTTCATTAACGATCACCATGTTGGTCGCCTGTCCAACCACCTCAACCGGCACAGGCTTAGGGTAATCCTTGGTTTCAGAAGGATCGGATGAGGTAACCGCCATGATCCAAACCGCGAGTGCCACCAGAAATGAAATGATCAAGGTGGGAAGAAGTTTTGTTAATGAGCGCAGCCGGGTCAACATCACTCGCCACCCTTCTTAAGCAGAAGAACTTTTTTCAACCAGTCCAATGGCTTAAGCTGAAACGCAGCAGGTTCGTGCGGCTGGTAGAAGGCTAACAGGATGTTTTCCAACCGTTCGCTGTCCAAGCGCCTGATCATGCGGCCATTATGGGCGATGGAAATCGAGCCTGTCTCCTCCGAAACAACCACTGTGATCGCATCCGTGGCTTCCGAGGTTCCCAGGGCTGCACGATGGCGCAATCCCATTTGGCGTTCAGGAGAGCGCGTCAAGATGCCGCTCGCCGAAAGGGGCATTACACACGCACCGGCTACGATCTGATTATCAGCGATGATCACAGCGCCGTCATGCAGCGGGGTGTTGGGATAAAAGATCTGCAGCAGCAATTCAGGTGTGACATTGGCATTCAACCGCACACCGGTGCGCGCATAATCTTCCAGGCTGTCTGAACGCTGGATAACTATCAATGCACCGTGCTCGCGGGCAGAAAGACGAGCCGAGGCGGTAACGATGGCGTGAATGGTATTCTCGATCTTCTGCACCTGCGATTCTGTTTTTCGCACAAGCAATTGCCTTGAACCAGCCCGTCCAAGTTTTTCCAGGCCGCGCCTGATCTCGGGTGCAAAAATGACCGGAATGGCAAAAAGCAGTGCCGGAACCACGGTCTTGACCAGCCAGGAAAAACCAGGAAGGTTGAAAAGGCTGGTCAGCAGTGCAAGAAAAATGATGATGAAAATTACCCCGCGCAAGAGCACCATGATCTGGGTATCGCGCAGGAGAACAAGAATCGCAAAGACCACCGCCGTCACCAGGAACAGGTCCAGAACGCTTGACCACGTCATGCGTTGAAAGATGTAGATGATTTCACTCCAAAGATCGATCATTTCTTTCCAAACTTCAGTAAATAATAGTTGTTGATCAAATCGGTTTCAATACCCGATCTGGTCGAAGCTGTTTAAAAAAAAGTACTGAATCCGGCGGCATTGTCTCTTCTGCTGCCTCCTGCCAGGCGAGAACGGTGAGCTCGGAGGGCTTTTTCTCCGCATATCCCAGGTTGTTCCATAAGGAATCGTGCCTGGAAAGGTAAGGAGGGACAAATATCAAAGAAGCTTCGCATTGTAATTGACCGGAAGCATGTTCCATCTCACGAATGAGAATGGGCAAATATTGCGCAGGCGGCAGTGCTGGATCGAGCAGAATTTCAGTGGTGCGCGCCACCAGGTTTTCGACCTGCCACGCTAATACTCCCATGACGTTGTTCTCCACCCTGAGAAGCAGGAAGGCTTTTTCTCCGAAGGCTTCCATGATATCAGAGGGGGTCAGGTTTTCACTCTTCTTCGACAATTCATTATAAAGGCGCGCTATATCCGCCACATGCTTGGGACCTGCCCGCTGTACGTTGACCTCGCCCAGGGGGAGTTTAACCGGTTCGGAAACTGGATGTTCGCCCACAGGCTTGGTGGGCACATGCCTCTGCCACTCGGTGGTGACCTGGCGCCAGGTATCTTGATAGGTGGATACGTTTTTAATGATCACCGAAGCCCTGCCAAACCGCGATTCCTGTGGAACCTGGGAAGCAATGCGCTGCCTGGCATCTTTTTCGGACATGTTGCGGTTGAACATCAAACGCTGCAATTGAATTTCGGGCGGCGTGTACACCACCCAGATTTCATCACACATGTCGGCCAGGCTGGTCTCCATTAATTTTATGGCTTCAATGACCACCACTTTTTGCGGAGCGCGGCGGATCAAAAGGTCAACGGCCTGGATCACCAGGGGATGGATGATTCCTTCCAACGCGCCCAGGGCTTCCTCATCGCCAAACACCAACCTGCCCAATTTACCGCGGTCGATCTGTTCGTCAGGAGCCAGTAGAAAGCGGCCGAAAGTCTCGATCACTTTATCGTAGCCAGGACCGTCTTTGGCGATGGCACGATGACCCAGCGCGTCGGCATCGATGCCGTACGCGCCCAGTTGTTCCAGCATCCTCCGCACCACGCTTTTTCCAGTGCCGATGTTGCCGGTCAGCCCGATGATATATTTATTCGGCCATTTTTTCAATTAAACTCCCGTGGCTCGAAAACCATTCCTTATTTAATAATATCATTTTATTCACCGCACGGCATGTTGTCAAACCAAACCATACCTGCCCTTGGAAAACTGTTCAGAATATATAATTGAATGAAGGATATATGTCGGATATTATTTTGTTCCAATGAAAGGTGTGTCAATGAGCGAATTGCGACCGCTTTATCCCAAGATCGAACCCTATCACGTTGACTGGTTAAAGGTATCAAATCTGCATACTCTTTATTATGAGGAAGTTGGCAATCCCAAGGGAATCCCGGTGGTATTCCTGCATGGAGGCCCAGGAGTGGGCGCTCAACTCATCTACCGCAGATACTTTGATCCGGAAAAATTCCGCGTGCTCATCTTTTCTCAGCGCGGAGCAGGTAAAAGCACTCCTTCAGGCGAATTACGCGAGAACACCACCTGGGACCTGGTGGAGGATATTGAAAAGCTGCGCAAGGAAATGAAGATCGATCGCTGGTTCGTTTTCGGCGGATCGTGGGGAAGCACGTTGGCGCTTACCTATGCCACCCAGCATCCCGAGGCTGTGCGCGGACTGGTGCTGCGCGGCATCTTTTTGGGGAATCAGTTCGAATATGACTGGCTGTATAAAAACGGGGCTTCCAACATTTACCCCGAACTGTGGGAAGGATACACCCATTTTATCCCGGAAGCAGAGAGAAACGATATCGTCGCTGCATATTACAAACGCCTGACGTCTTCAGATAAACAGGTGGCAATGGATGCAGCCAATCACTGGTACGACTGGGAGGAGGACATCATCCGTTTGATCCCGCGCCAGGTAAAACGCATGGAAGAGAACGATTTGCTGGCTTTCGCCCGCATCGAATGCCATTACATGGTCAACCATCTCTTCTTTCCTCGCGATAATTTCCTCGCCAGCGAATTGACGCGCATTCCGCAAATACCTTGCTGGATCGCCCAGGGGCGTTATGACGTCATCTGCCCGCCGGTTTCAGCCTTTCAACTATCCCGCATCCTGCCGAATTCCGAATTGCATATCGTTCCCGATGCCGGCCACTCCATCTCTGAACCCGGCCTGGTGGACTGCCTGATCAGGGGAATTGAGGAATTCGCACAAAAGTATTGAGTGTCACTTTTGTCTGAATTTTTCATCTACTTATCATATTGCTTTCGAGGTGAACATGTCCGACAAAGAACAAACCAGGAACACGTTGAAATGGCTAATTCCAGTGATCGCTGTGGTGGCAGTCATCGTTGTGGCAGCGATCTTCTTGCTCGGCAAACCTCCTGAATACGCTACCGCACTCCCGGCAAACATCAGTGTTGATGAAGCCTCTGAACTTTTTAAGCAAGGTGCATATATGCTGGACGTCAGGCAGCCTGAGGAATGGGCGCAGGGGCATATCGACGGAGCAATTCTCATTCCTCTGGGTGAACTTGAGTCGCGTATTTCCGAGATCCCCACTGACAGGGATGTGCTCATCATTTGCCGCAGCGGCAACCGCAGCACCCAGGCACGCGAATTGCTGCGCTCGGCTGGGCTGACACGCACCACCAGTATCATGGGTGGGATGAACGCGTGGTTGGCAGCAGGGCTGCCGGTTGTGACCGGTAATTAAGACTAAAGACCGCACCAGTCCACAGGGTGCGGTCTTTTTGGAAATCCACCAGTCATTCCAAGCCTGCTTGAATGGCGCGGGCGATATCTTCGTTTACTCCAGGAACCTGCATCAGCTCTTCCAATGTTGCCTGGCGAATGCTTTCGAAATCGCCAAATTTTTCAAGCAAGGCTTTGCGTCTTTTTGGACCAATGCCCGGGATCGAATCCAGGCGTGACGCCACACCGATTTTGCCGCGTGCCTTGCGGTGGGCGGTAATGGCAAATCGATGGGCTTCGTCGCGGATGCGCTGGATCAGGTACAACCCTTGAGAGTGCCGCGGAAGAATGATCGAATCTGATTTTTCCGGTCGAAAGAGTTCCTCCTGCTGCTTGGCCAAACCCACCACGGGGACGCTCTGCGCCAACCCGAAGTTTTCAAGAACAGCCACCGCCCTGCCCAACTGGCCTTTTCCGCCGTCCACCATCAGCAGGTCGGGCAGCACCGAAAAAGAAGGGTCGGGTTTTACCCCCACCTGTTGTTTTTCCTGTGCGGACTGCCAGCGTTTGAAGCGTCGCGTGAGCACCTCTTCCATGCTGGCAAAGTCATCGGGTCCAACGACGGTCTTGATATTAAAGTGACGGTAAAGGTTCTTGCTTGGCGTTCCCTGTTCGAATACCACCATGCTGCCCACGGAAGCGGTCCCCTGGGTATTGGAGATGTCATAACACTCGATGCGGTTGGGCGGTTCCGCAAGGTTCAGCGATTGCTGCAATTCGGTGAGCGCCTGCGTTTGCTTGTTCTTGTCCGCTTCCCATTGAGATCGCAGGGCTTGCAGTGTCTCCACGGCGTTTTCCGTTGCCATGGCCACCAATTCCTGCGCGGTGCCGGATTTCGGTACTGAGAGTTCCACCTTCTGACCGCCGCGGCGCGTATTCAGCCACTGCCGGATGATCTGGGCTTCCTCAACCTCATTGGGCAGCAGCACCCGGTCCGGTATGACCGCCGCCTCGGTATAGAACTGTTTCAGGAATTCTCCCATTACCTGCTCATTCGGAATTTCCTCGGTGCCTTCCATGACGAAGTATTCACGCCCCAGCAACTTGCCGTTGCGGATGAAGAAGACCTGGATGCAGGCTTCATTGTTCGAACGCGCGATCGCCAGTACATCCGAATTGGTTTGATCGCTGGTAATGACCTTTTGTTTTTCAACGACGCGTTCGATGGATTGCAACTGGTCGCGGATTTGGGCGGCTTTTTCAAAATTCAACTGGTCGGCGGCGGCGTTCATCTCGACCTGCAGCCGCGAGACGATCGGGTCGGTGTAGCCGTCGAGAAATGCGCACAGATCATCGATGAGCTGCCGATAACCCACCTGATCGATCGCCCCGATGCAGGGTCCGCTGCACAATTTGATATCGTAATACAAACAAGGCCTGGGATCCCTGCCGGTGATCTCGCGATCGCAGGTCAGGTAGGGAAAAATGTGGCGCAGCAGGTCGAGGGTCTGATGCACCGCCCATACACTGGTGTACGGTCCAAAATACCGGGAGCCGTCCTTCACCATTTGACGGGTCACGGTCACCTTGGGGAAGGGTTGCCCAAGGTGCACTTTGATATAGGGATATCGTTTATCATCCTTCAACTTGACGTTGAAGCGCGGCCTGTACTTTTTAATCAGGTTCATTTCCAGGATTAGCGCTTCCAGTTCTGAAGCGACTACGATCCATTCAAGATCGTGGATCTGCGGGACCAGGCGTGAAGTCTTGAGATCCATATCTGAGCGTTCCTGGAAATAGGAACGAACCCGGTTGCGGAGGTTGATCGCCTTGCCAACGTAAATTACCTCACCGGAGGCGTTCTTCATAATGTAACAGCCCGGTTTCAATGGAAGGGTGTCCAAAACCCCTTTAATATGATCCGATATCTCAACCATGTTTCGATTTTAACACAGCATGAAATGTGTTGCGATTAAATGATGGTGATCCCGCGACCCTCGATCACCTCTCCAATACACCAGGTTTGACCGCCGTTGGCGCTTATCGATCTTTCAAATTCCCCTGTTTTATCTTCGGGCACAGCCAGTAAAAGCCCGCCGCTGGTTTGGGGGTCGAATAACAGCATCTGGAGGTATTCCGGGAGTTCTTTAAGAAAGTTGACTCCCTTGCTAAACGCGATTCGATTATCGAACGCTCCCCCAGGAAAGATGAAATCACGCGCATATATTAACGCGTTATCCAGCACAGGAATACGCGCGAATTCCACGCGGAATGCGACCTGGCTGGCTTGCGACATTTCCAGTGCATGCCCCAGGAAGGCATAACCGGTCACATCAGTTCCACCCTTCACACCGCATTTCCTGGCGGACTGGCTGGCATCCTGGTTGAGCCGCGTCATCCAGCGCACTGCCTCTGCCACGTCCTTATCTCTGGCCACCTGGCGTTTTACAGCCGTGGTGATGGTACCCATTCCAAGCGGTTTGGTGAGATAGAGCTGATCACCTGATCTTGCCCCGGACTTGGTGATCATCTCGTCCAATTCCACAAATCCAGCCGCGACCATCCCGTACTTGGGTTCCTTATCCTGGATGCTGTGACCGCCAGCGACCACGATGCCCGCTTCGCGTGCGATTTCTGCCCCGCCCTCAAATATCTGTGAACAAATCTCCGGGTCCAGATCTACAGGAAGAGCAGCAATATTGAGCGCCAGGAAAGGCATACCGCCCATGGCATAGACATCCGATAGGCTGTTGGCAGCTGCAATGCGGCCAAAATCGCGCGCGTCATCCACCACCGGTGTAAAAAAATCGGTGGTCAAGACCAGACCGCGCCGGTCATCGAGCCTCCATACGGCCGCATCATCCGGTGACTGCAAACCCACCAGAAGCTGTGGAAAGTCGGAAGATTTGAATGCATCCTGCATCGGGCGCAGCACCTGCGCCAGCGTTTCCGCGCTTAACTTGGATGCTCAACCCGCGCAGGTGGAAAGGCTGGTCAGGCGGATCTGCCTGCCCGAAGGATGAAGTGAAGGATTATCCATGCAATTAATTATAGTGGATACTTGAAACAAATAACTCATACAATGCATACAAACAGTAGAGGCGAACGACTGTTCGCCTCTACTTAAATAATTCTAAAATGATTAATTCTCGATCCAGATCGTTACCGGGCCATCGTTTTCAAGCGCCACCAGCATGTGGGCACCAAATTCGCCGGTCTGTGTGGGAATTCCCAGCCCCCGTAATTGTTCCACAAAATGATCCACCAGCGGGCTGGCGATATCTGGAGGAGCCGCGCCAACAAACGACGGCCGGTTACCTTTGCGCGTATCAGCAAAAAGTGTGAATTGTGAGACCACGATGGCTTCACCGCCTGTATCCAGCAGGGAAAGATTCATCTTGCCCTGATCATCTTCCATGATACGCAATTGGGCGATCTTCCTTGCCAGCGCAGCCGATTTGGACTCGTCGTCCTCCGGTCCGACCCCCAGCAGGATCACAAGTCCTTTGCCGATACTGGCGTTTTCGCGACCGTTGATGGTCACGCGCCCAAAATTGACCCGTTGAATGACCGCCCTCATTTGTTATCCTTACTTCTTTGAAGCAGGAGGGAGACCCACCGCTTTACGCACGTCCGTCATGGTCTCCTCAGCCAATACCTGGGCCTTCCTGGCTCCTTCGCGCAGCATATCCCACGTACCATCAGGATCTTTCTCAAACACACGCCGCCGTTCACGCAGCGGTGCAAAGTAGGCGTTCATATTGGCTGCCAGCAGCTTCTTGCAGTCCACACAGCCAATGCCAGCTCGCCGGCATTCGACATTGACCATATCCACTTCCTCTTTGGAGGAGAAAATCTTGTGCATCGAAAACACATTGCAAATATCCGGGTTCCCCGGGTCCGAGCGCCGGATGCGCGCCGGATCTGTGACCATTTGCATCACGCGCGCCGTGGTTTCCTCGGCGGTTGCGGCAATTTCGATGTCGTTTTTCAAGCTTTTGCTCATCTTATTCACGCCGTCAATGCCCAGGATCTTCGGAAACTCGGTAAATTTTTCCTTGGGCTCGATCAAGGCGTTGGTATTGTAGCGATAGTTGAAGGAACGCACGGCCTCGCGGGCAAATTCGATATGCGGTGCCTGGTCCACTCCAACCGGCACCGTGTCCGCGCGGTAAAGCAGAATGTCTGCGGCCATCAGCACCGGATAACCCACCAGACCGTAATTAATATTGTTCGGATTCTCCCGTACCTTCTCTTTAAATGTGGGGAGATCGGTCAGCTTTCCAAGGGGTGTCACCATGGAAAGGATGGTGTGCAGTTCGGTCACCTGGGGTACCATGGACTGAACGAATATGATCGCCTTCCGGGGGTCCATGCCTGAAGCCAGCCAGTCCCAGGCAATTTCAAGGGTGTTTTGGGGAAGATCGAGCGTGGTTTCCATGGTTGTCAACGCATGCAGGTCGACGATGCAGTAAACGCAATCGTATTCCTCCTGCATCCTGACATAATTCTGAATCGCACCAAAATAGTTGCCAATGTGCTGGCGCCCTGTGGGTCTAACCCCTGAAAACACTCGCCCTTTTTTCGCTGACATATCAACCTTCCTGAATAAATTTTCGCATTAAATTCTTTACTTCACCCGGTTCGGCATGCTGCCCGCTCTGGATTTTGGAGAAGATCAACCGATCGTTGACCCTGACCTCAAATGCGCCACCTCTGGAAGGTATGAGGGACAGGCTTTTAATACCAGGTTCAAAAGCTGAAAGAAGTTCGGCCGCCAGACTGGCGGCACAAGAGGTATAGTGTCAAACTGCGCAATATTCGATAATGATGTGCATCCGTATTTTTCACCTCAAAGTTATTGTGATTATAATGTATAAGTAATGCCAGCATCAAGAAAATATCTCATTATGATTGCGGTCCATTGTCACATTTCTCACCCATGGCTGGCTTTTCGCCGGCATAGTACACCAAATTAATCAATCTTTACGCGTCTGATCGTGGTGGACCGCCAACAGGATGAATACTGCATACGATGTTAAAATAAACGGAGAAAATAGCGATTTACGCAGGAATTTCAATGAGTGCCAGGCCTTTGAAATTTTCCTCGGGCTCAATTATTTCGTTCGATTGGTCGTTCAGGATTTCAAAATTCGTTGTTCCGGTTTCGTAAAAAATGCGATCCACACCCATCTCTAAACGATTCTTTGACTTGCTTGCCAGCATGATCTTACTCATCCTGCTCAGTCCGCTGATGCTGGTGCTCTTCCTGCTGATCTGGATCAGGCTTGGCTGGCCAATGATCTTCTCGCAGGAACGGCCGGGTAAAAACGGTAAGATTTTTAAACTCTACAAATTCCGCAGCATGCGTGAAGCTTACAACAAACACGGCACCCCTTTACCTGATGCGGATCGCCTTACCCCGCTGGGAAAATTTTTACGTTCTTTCAGTTTGGATGAACTGCCGGAATTCGTCAACGTGATCAAAGGCGAGATGAGCCTCGTTGGACCGCGCCCGCTGCTGATCGCATACCTTGAGCGCTATACGCCGGAACAAGCCCGCCGCCACGAAGTGCTCCCTGGTATTACCGGTTGGGCGCAGGTGAACGGACGAAACGCGATCTCTTGGGAAGATAAATTCACCCTCGACGTGTGGTATGTGGATCACTGGTCTTTTTGGCTGGACATGCGCATCCTGTTCATGACATTAGAGAAGGCATTAAAACGGGAATCGATCAATGCCCCCGGCAGCGCTTCCGCGCCGGAGTTTATGGGAACTCCAAAACCCGGGGAATAAAACCGCACAAGGATCCGTTATCCGCTGGAATTTATTTACAACCTTAAATACAAACACCCTGGTTTTTATCAACAACCAGGGTGTTCTTTTCAGTGATATTTAAGGGATGCTGTAAGGGCTGATCCATCCGGTGGCAAGGCTCGCAGCGGTTTTGTTGAAAAGCCCGATCTTGGCGGGAGTAACCAGTTTTGCATCCGTATACGACGCAATTTTCACCTGTGCACCAACCACCTGACCGCCTGTTCCAGCCAGCGCCTGTGGCAGAATTTGTTGCAAACCGGGCAGCAGGTCGTAATCCAACAGCGCGGTAAAGCGTTCCGGCATGGGCGTACCTGCATTGCCCACCAGGGTGATTTCATTGGCTGCAAGGGAATCCATCACCTCTGGAAGGGCGGCGGAAGGATCAACATATACGCTATTCACATAATACTCCACCAGGGAAGCAACCTGCGCCAGCCATCCGGCGGTGTCGGCAGCCGAAGATTCCTCCAAAACCAGTGGAAAATAGTAATATGGAGCATAATACGGCGTGCATTGACCGCATACATATCGCCCGCCATTCTCAAAAGCATCCAGATAGCCCATACCCAGCGGGGTATCGTTCGGAATCAATCCACCCGAACGCCAATCCCAGGCGATGAGAGTCGTTAAATAACCGCCCATGAAAGCCATGTCCTGCGGCTGGATCTTAATGATCGAGAGATTCTCCACTCCCGTCGGGTCCATTGTCCCTGCCGCGATGAATTGCGTTTGAGGAGCAGAAGAGACAATGTCTTTCAGGTTTGCGGGTTCGGACACATAAATCACCACCCGGGTTTCTTCTCCAAAAACCGGAAGCACATCCGATGCGCTGGTTTCGAATATCAACCCGTTCGATGCTGCAAACTCATCCAGGTAGGCGGTGATCTCCGCGGAGGCAGCGCCTGAGGGATCCACAAGGAGCAGCTTTTGAGTGAGAGCAGTAGGTTCTGGAGTGGCTTCTATGGTCGGCGGCGGGGTTATCAGATCCGGCTCCGGCGTGACCGGAACAGGTTTGCAACCCGAAATGACCGCCAATAAGAACAAGGCGGTCAACATCATGGATGGCATGCGGCGAAAGTTCATGGATAACATAAGGGTATTTTACCTGATTTGTGAGTTTGTTGACTGTATTATAATAAGTTCATGATTTCTTGCTCCATCCCTGGGCGTGACAATATTGAGATCAGGTACCTGGTTTGCGATGTGAACGGAACGCTCACCCGCGACGGAAACCTCATCCCCGGTGTCAGGGAATCCTTGGCAAAATTAAAAGAGCATGTCGAGATCCACCTGGTCAGCGCCGATACCTTAGGCAGACTTACCGAGGTCGAAACCGGCCTTGCCGGGATTATCACTTCCACTGCGCGGTTAACACCGGGCAGCGAAGCTGAGCAGAAACTGGAATATGTCCAGAAGCTTGGCAGTTCCACCACCGCGGCAGTGGGACAGGGTACCAACGACCGCCTGATGCTGAAAGGTGCCCGGCTGGGAATATGTGTGCTCTCGTCCGAAGGTACTGCCACAGAGACCCTGCTGAATGCGGATATAATCGTTCCTGATATTCTTTCTGCATTTGATCTTTTCCTCAAACCCGACCGATTGAAGGCAACCCTGCGCCAATGAGCGATAATCCTCAAGAAATGACACCACTGGAACATCCCAGCCGCATCGATGAATCCCGCCGGCGGCGCAGGCGTAAACTTCTGATCCCTGCTGGAAGAACCGAGCGTACGCTTTATGTGGGTGAAATTGCCAAGCGCCTGGTACCCGGCGTGGAATTTTTCGTTTTCTCGCTCACAGCGGGACTGGTGATCACCCTGGCCATACTGCTCGACAGCCCTGCGATCTACATCCTCGGAGCGCTGCTGGCTCCATTCATGATCCCTGTGGTAGGGCTTGGTTTTTCCACTGCGGTGGGTTCAATATCGTTTTTTTTACGTTCGGTGGGCAGCCTGCTCATTGGCGCAGCGTTTGTGTTTGGCAGCGGAGCCCTGGGGGGATGGATCTCGAAACTTTTTTCCGATCTGCCATTAACCCAGGCGCGAAACTTTACAACCTTTTCAATTCCCGATTTTCTACTTTTAACCATCGGCGCGGTTCTGGCCATTTACCTCACCGTGCGCATGCCCAAACAGCGCTCCCTGGTGGCAAGCGTGCCGCTGGCTTATGAAATCTATATTCCCATTGCAATTGCCGGTTTTGGTCTGACCAGCGGTGTGAGCGGATTCTTTCCGGAAGGATTGAGAGTCGCTGCCATCTACATCGCCTGGGTGATCCTGATTGGCACAATCGTTCTGGCGATATTAAAACTACGACCCTTCACCTTCTTTGGATACGTATTGACCGCGGTAATCATTGGCTCCGGTCTTTACGCCCTGGTTGTATCCAGTGCACTTGGCTCTTCGCTGCAAAAACAGATGCAATTATTCGCCACGCGTACCCCTGAAATCGCAACCACCGCGGCGCCGATACTGCCGACGGAAACCCCCACCCTTTATAATCTGATACCCACCGGCGCAAATTTGTCTGAGACACCAGACGCAACGAACACCCTGCCGCCAACGAACACCCCCACCACCACGATCACCCCAAAACCCACACCAGTGTGGGCAAAGGTTTATAGCCCCGAAGTCAACGGTATATACGTACGCTCAACGCCTGGTAATTACGCCGACTATCTAGCCACCCTACCCAATGAACAGCCGGTACAGGTTTTATCCGAGGTGAGAGTGATCAACGGGTCGCATTGGGTGCTTATATTGATGGAAGACGGCAGACAAGGCTGGGTGCTGAGGAACCTGCTTCAAACCGCAACACCCGCACCCAATTGGTAAAAAAATCACTTATTTGTTTGGAGACGATTAATGACAATTCATTTTGGTACCGACGGTTGGCGTGCAGTCATTTCTGACACCTTCACCTTCACAAATTTACGGCTGGTCGCCCAGGCGATTGCCGATGCAGTGGCATCAGCAGAATGGGTGAACGACACCCCCAGTACAATGCAGCCTGATCCTAAAAAAATGATTGTTGGGTTCGATACCAGATTTCTTTCCGACCGTTATGCCACCGAGGTGGCGCGGGTACTGGCGGCAAATGGTTTTAACGTTTTTCTAGCCCAGGCTGATGCACCCACACCGGTCATTTCCCATGCTGTGCGCAATTTGAACGCCATCGGTGGGATTATGATCACGGCATCACATAATGCGCCGCGTTATAACGGGGTAAAACTCAAATCTGCCTGCGGCGGTTCGGCACTCCCCGAACAATGCCATCGGGTTGAAGTCTACCTCAACGATAACGAGCAGCGTGGGCGTGGTCCTAACCTAATGGACCTCGAACAGGCACGCGGTATGAAATTGATCCAGCGTTTTAACCCAATCCCGGCATATTACGAACACCTGCGCACTTTGATCGATTCAGATATCATCGCTGAAAATCCGCAGCGTTTCGTCATCGATTCGATGTATGGTTCGGGAAGAGGAGTCATCAAGGGATTCCTGCAAGGCTCTGGCTGCGAGATCACCGAGATTCGCGGTGAAATGAACCCGGGATTCGGCGGGGTTCACCCTGAACCCATCGGTCGTTACCTGGGCGCCCTTGCTGGGGCAATCGGCGCCGGCATGGGCAGTTTTGGCATCGCCACCGACGGCGATGCGGACCGCATCGGGGCTATGGATGAACGCGGGAACTTCGTCGATCCACACAAGATCATGTCACTCGCACTGCGCTACCTGGTTGAAAAACGCGGTCTCACAGGATCGGTGGTGCGCACCGTATCCACCACACGTATGATCGACCGTCTGGCAAAAAAATACGGTCTGGCGGTTCACGAAACCCCGGTCGGTTTCAATCACATTGCCGACTACATGATGAAGGAAAATGTGCTCATCGGCGGTGAAGAATCCGGCGGGATCGGTTTCAGCGGTCACATTCCCGAAGGCGATGGCATTTTAATGGGCTTGCTGATCATTGAAATGGTCGCCGAATCCAAGACCACATTATATGAAATGGTGGACGACCTTCAGCAGGAAGCCGGACCGGTGTTCTACGATCGCGTCGATCTGAGATTGAAATATCCGGTTGCCAAAGACAAAATGGTCGAAAAATTGGAACAGGAACCACCGCAAATTTTGGGCGGCGAGAAACTGGTCGAAGTCAGCTCGATGGACGGAGTAAAATACATTTTCAGCGACGATTCCTGGCTGCTCATCCGCCCCTCCGGAACAGAGCCGGTATTGCGGGTTTACGCCGAAGGAAGGTCGCCGGAGATGGTAAAGGAATTATTGAAATTCGGAAAATCTGTGGCCGAAAGCTTCTCGTAGTTAACCAGGATTAAATAAAGTATCCGGGGTCATGGATTACTAGACCCCGGATTTTTTTTATTGAAAAACTACCGGGAGGATAACCTTAATCTGCGGCTTAGGAAAATGATCAGTACCAGGATGACCGCAATTCCTGCCATCATTGGCAATCCGAAGTCATCGGCAAAACCGGAGTTGGGTAACTGGGTGGCGGTCGCTGTGCCTCCACTGATTGCCATCTGCGTTTGCAGCGCCGACACAGTCGCTAATTCCGAAGCGGATAATCCCGATCCTCCAGCAGCCGGGGTGTTGGCGGCGATCACAACGACCGGAGTCTTGGTTGGTCCAACAGTGGGTGTTCTAGCAATGGCGGTTCGGGCAACCTGAGTAAGCTGCTGATTCGCGATCGATGTTGCAGCCAGGGCTGTAGCAGTATTCGCGGCGTTGATTTGCGCGGCCTGCTCCTGCTGCTGTGCCCGTTGGTTGGCAAGATACCTGGGTGCCACCACCAACAAAAGCAGCAAAGCCAGCAGAAAGATCACACCCAGCACAGTGATCACGATTAGAAAAGTGCGGTTACCCGGCTTTTTTTCCGGTTCAGGCGGAGTATCCTCTGGGAAACTCCCCGGATCGAATTGGTCATCATCAAAATTGGTCAGTGACATGGTTATCCTCCTTCATCGGTTGTTCCGAGGAATTCATTGGTTAGTTGAAGTACATCCAGATTTACCAAAGGAATAATTCCCTTTTCACCATTTTCAAATTTTACAATCGCTGCGCTTGCACGCAGACCACTGCCCAGCCTGGTCAGCCCTGGCATGACCTTTTCCACGGTCCCAACCCTGCCCAGATATTCACTTGCATGAACCCTGACGATCTGTCCGACAGAAAATTCAACCTGTTCCGGATAAGGTTCGCCATCTGAGGGTAAAGAGATGATTATCTCAGGCCGTTCTCCAGTCATTCTATTCCATTTTACAGCGTTAATGGCAGCGCTGCGTCCCGCACTGGATACCAATAATCTCTTGGAAATGGAATCCAGTCCAAACCTGCCGAATCCGCCCAGCACAATGATGGGGTACGGTTGAGCTTCAGCAGCCTGGACCAATGAAGATGCCATCGATCCCAGGATCATTCCTCCAATTTCAGTGGTTGTTGCTGCAGCAAACACATCCGCAGATGAGCAGTATCCCGCGAGAAGGATTGTTCCGCGTGCGTTGAGGCCTACTGCCGAGGTTAGCAGCTCGCCTTCCACCGATTCCGGCTGGATCATCAGTGTGCCCGAACCAGACCTGTTATTCCCCCATACTCCTTGAACGAGCGTCCCACTGGTTTCCACCACCGCACCACGTTCCTCAATGATCCTGGTCACCGTACCGATCATGCCGGCCTTTTGAACCATTTTTCGGCACTCGGCTTCGATCAATACTCTTCCATCATTGATGGAGATGATCCTACCCGGACCCGGGGTACGGATCACACGCGAAAACATCCCGCCCGTTTCAGCGATGATATCGTGTTTCTCCAGTTTATCCCCCACCCCGCGCTGGATAAGCTTTTCGGCGTTATCGGGGGATTTCGTTTTCAAAGTACGGTAGACATCGACCAAATAATGACGTATTGGGACTTCCGCTTCAACAATCACATCTGAAGGATTAACTTTCTGTCCGGAACGCACATTAATCACACCGGGCAAGGGAAGGATCCTGTTCCGGCGGATGTAAACCAGTGGGTGGATGTGAGTCATCTGTGCGACCATTACAACTCCTGGTTCCTTGGTTGCAATAAATGTACCATTATTTCCCGCCCAGCATGAATTCCCAGCTACGGAACAGTTCACTCCTGCGTACCGGGTCCTGCGGTAATTGTAGCGGTCGTCCGCGTGCATCGATCACAACGCCGCAGACCCCTCCTCTGACCGTGATCGGCTCATTGTTTATGTTCACATCTTCGATCGTGGTGCGCCGTACCGACTTAAGTTGAAGTTGACCGGTCTCTCCCGCAGCCAATGGAAACGAGATGATGGAGCCCTGTTTGACCTCCGAATCCAAATAAGTGCCGTTCGCGTATGTCAGGTGGGCCGTAAGAATGGTGTTACCCAGTTTTGCACCACTCACCGCATTCACTACTGTTGCCAGGTTGGAAAAAGCCGTGGATTCGAGTACCTGTACGGGTAAAAGTGGGTCGAGTTTGCCTGCTGCTCCCAATAATGGAAGCATGGCATGTTTATCCAGGATGAGCGGGCTGATTCCCAAAGGCTGTAATCCGTCCAGGATCACCAGAAGGGATTGAAGGGGTGTGGCGGCGCGGTTGATGGCAGTTCCGCCAATGATAACCGGCTCAAAGCTGTTGAAGGGAAGTGAATCGCGAATCTTCAGATCGCGCATGATCATTTGAATTATTTGGCGCGTAACTGCCAGCTCGATCGCCAGATCGGTATTATTTGTTGCAATCGCATTTGGAAACAACGATCTTTGCCAGAGATAATCCCTCACGTCATCTTCAGAACGCGATCCGTCCAGCCATTTCATCAAGTCCTGGATGATGTTTTTTCCAATCACTGATGTAATCGCTGTCCCCAATCCATATTCGAAAGTGTGCATGGTCGAGAATTGATGGTTGGCATAGGCCGCAACAGAATGGGCTCCACCAATATCGATCCCCAGAACCCCCTTGTTTGGATCATAAAGGTGGCCGAGAAATTTGATCACTGTATGAAAAGCCTGGTTGGAGAGCATCGGAGGCGTGCTGCACAACGGAGCCATGCGCTTTAACCCGCCGATCCTCGCATACTGAATATCCATGACCAGATCATTCAGGTCCTGCAAGACCGGCTCAAGATTTTCTTCATCAATGGTCGGGCGCACGTTGTTCGATACCTTAACCTGGGTAAACCTGGAAAACGATTCGTTCAATTTCTTTGCCAGGTCGTGATTGCCACAATAAAGCACTCTTGGGCGCTGTGTGGCTGGCAGGATTTGCAAAATACTGGAAATCAGGTTGGACATGCGCTGCACGGAGCGGTTCGCTCCACCATCCGTTCCGCCTGCAAAAAGGATCAAATCAGGCCTGGCTGCCAGCACGGTGTCCAGCTGTGTATGAACGGCGCGCCGGTCATTGATCCCAATACTTTCCACCACTCTGCCATAGGTTGAGTAGGCCAGCCTGTTTACGGACTCAAGTGAGACGTCGTTGAGCAATCCAAAAGTGACAATGTTCAATCCTGTGCCGCAGGATGTGGTCATTACAAACCGATCCACACCTTCTCCACCAACACGGGACGGAATAATTAAATCGCCTTCATTATCGAGCAGCATGCGCCCGGTAACGGATTGAAGTTTGGCAATCGCAGAAAATACGCCATCGCCAATGTCAAAGAATGGCTCCTCATGTGTCGATGGAGCGATACCGGAGGCAATAAAATGATAACTATCCTCAACCACATCAAAGAGAAGGGCGCGTGTATGAACTGACCCGATATCAATTCCCAGTACTGAATGTGCTTCATAAGTCCCTTGCGCCATATCAACCTATTGTAATAATGATGTGATCGTACGAATTATAAAGTCGGAACGTTCGACCAGGGCGGTTATCCCGGCCGTAAGAACACCTGCAAAAACTGCACCCAATGTAATCGCGATAAAGATTTTTCCGATCCACGCAAAAATATTCACGAGGATGGAGCGTCGGGGCTCAGTTTTTTTCATACTCCGTGCACTGAATTGAAAATAAGCCAGGGCAGCCAATGTTCCAATAAGGAAAAAGACACCTTCCACGATAAGGTAGAGACTCGCAGGACTTCCATCTGGCTGTATACCAAAATAACTGACCGCACCTTTGATTTGCCCAAAAATGGTCCCAAGCATGGCTCCCCCAACCGCCACGGCTGCGCCAATTCCGACCAGCAGTGCCATGGAAGGGTTGCCAAATCGTGAATACCTCGGAGAGAGCTTCATCAGAAGCAATCCTGATAATACCAGTGGAATGATCGCTGCAATCGATCCTTGCATTAACGGCGCAACCAGGCGAGCCAGGACCACCTGGTAGATGATGACCACCGTAAAATAACCTGCAACAACCCCAATGAATAACGAGGAGACAAACCTGAACACCGGGTTATCTCCCAGGAGGAAGCTAAACACCAGAAAGGTGAGGACAAAACTGACCAGGGTCCAGATCAACTCAGTGCCGATTTCCATTATTTTCCACCTTCCTTATTGCTCCCTTGCGAGGAAGGAAGGATGAGGGTCACGGCCCCTCCCAAAAAGATAACGATAGCGACGATAAGGAGTGCAATTTGAAACGAGCTGAAATCCTCAGTCGCGCTGGATGAACGCTGCATGATCTGTTCATAAGCCAGGCTCCCATTCATCCCTGCCACAAAACCCTTGATCTGACCACTGTCATAATATGGCTGGGCCATCGGTGATGCCTGGGCACTAACTACTGCAAGGATGGGCGGGTTGTTGGGGATGATTCCCATCTGTTCCACCCAGGACTTAGCGAAATCGCCATTGTCAGTCAAAACGATCACCGCCCCAAAATCGGAAAACTGATAAATATTCTGGAACGCAAGTTTCTGCCACGCTGGCTGCAGGTCAGCAGAATATGGTACTGTCTGCCGTAAATCCCTTGTGAGCGAAAGGATACCCAGCGTTCCGCCGGGGAGATAACCAAGATTGAGATACTGGTCACTTAATGAATATCCTGGTTGGGATGATGCAGCTTCCTGAATTTTTCCATCCAGAACGGCCGAACCTATGCTGTTGGTCGAGATCACCACCATGGGAACATTGCGTGCCAGTAAATGTTCAAGAATCGGGTGCGAAACCCAACCTAATTCACCTGCCAACCCAGCCTCAAAATGAGCAGCCACCAGAACGGGTTTACCGGCAGGCAATGCTTGAATTTCACTGAATGCATTGACTACCTCGGAGGGAAACAGCACTGGAATAATGCCTAATGGAACAGAAGAGAAGAACGGTACGATCACGGCCGCGAGAATCAACAGCGTAATTAATGTCCGCAGGATAGTGCTGCCCCTGGACTGCTGTTTACCAGGCACTTCCAGCGCAGGTTCTTTGGCTGTTTCTTCGAAGAGGCTGGCAAAGAGTGATGCGTTTTTTTGCTGCTGCTGGCTCACCTCTAGACCAGAGATATGAACATGAGGTTTTGTGATCTGGGTCGAAAGGTCGGATGAATGCAAAACACCTTCGATTCCAGAAAGGATCCCTTCACCTTTTTCCTCCTCAACTTTGGGAGACGCCTCTGATCCGAGCGGCATCATCGATTCAACCGGACGAATGGCATGAAGCCAGGCAGGAAGCTGGGCTCTTTCCAACTTACCGGATGGCGGCGTTTCCTGTTCCGGTTTCACAGCAGTCGGTTTTTCAATCTTCTCTTCGGATACCGAAAGATCGGCTGAAAGCCAATCCGGAAGGTCGTCATTTGCAAAAGCCAAACTTTCAGGATTAATTTCAATTGGTGGAATCGATCCAAACTCGCCACTCAAAGTTGGAAGCACCGGGAGTTGTTCATCCTCACTCACAGGAGGTTCTGTTGCGAGTGGTTCAGGTTCGGGCTCAATATTTTCTTCGCGGTTCTCTCCGGATTCCCAGGGAAATGCATTCAGCGCAGATTGATCATGATTTTCCGCAGCTGGCTCCGATTGTGCCCTATCATCTTTAATAGGTTCTTCGCGCGCGGATGCTGGAAAAAACTCGTCTTTTTTTATTTCCCCGATCAACCTATCTATTGAACCGTCTTTCGCTTCGATGTCATCACTGGGGGCGGCATCCATTTCAGCGGCTGGTAGGGAGCTAAATTTTCTGGCCTTTCCCTTGCCAATGCCCAATTCGGCGAGAAATGTATCGAATGTGTCACTGGTTTCATCCTGAGGAGGATTTTTGCCCTGGAATTGCGGGAGGCTCTGCTCTTTGGTTAGGTCTTCTGATGCAGATGAAACCATTTCGGAAGTCGGTGGGGTGTCCGCTGCTGCGTCCGACCGCAAGTCGTTCAACCAATCCGGCAGAACGTCGTTTTCATGCCGCTCATCGGTGAACGGATGGGGTTCTTCATGATCCTCGTGGCTTCCATGTTCCAGTTCTCTGATGCGAGCCAGCCAATCAGGGACTTCTTCCTCACCTTTTTCATCGGAAGGAACCGCTACATCCTTCCAGTTTCCTTTGGATAAAGCCTGGTTTACATAGCCAGCGTCATTGACCGTTTGTTCAATCCCGTTATCACTGCTGGAAGGCTGCCCTCCGGGAAGTTTGGCCTGACAATACCAGCAGCGTTCGGCGTTGGAATCATTCACCCGGTTGCAAATTGGACAGAGAATATCAGCCATGGTTATCCATTATATGGACGATCAGATCCGATCAAGACTCTGATCCCGGTTGCAAGACTGCCGAGCGCAATACCCAGCAGGATACCCCGTGCGCCGGCGATCGGAATTTGATGGAAACCGGACAGTACGTCTTTTAGGAATGGAATTTCAGTCGTAAATGCCAGCACACCGCTGTTGAGGATCAGGAAAATCACCACACTAATAAAGAACACAAAACCCATCCAACTTTTTTGCCGCTGCAGCAGCTTGACACTCGAATATGCCAAGGTTATTGCCAGAACAGCCATCAGGCTCGATTCGATGGGAACCTGCACCGCAGTCACCACTTTTTGAAATCCGGGGTCGGAAGGACCAAGAAATATTCCGATAACCAGTGTGAGAATAAAAGCAATGATCAGCACAAAGCTGTTACCCTTCCCAGTACCTTCCGCTCTCAAGCGTTTCCAGTGAATACCAAAAACCAGGTTTAAGATCGCCACCAATCCAGCGATTCCGCTCAAGGTTACCCCCCAATCCAGTAAAGGCGAGCGCAAGGATTGAATTGCCGGTGAGGGAAAGAAATATCCCAGTAAAACGACAACCCCGCACACAACGGCAATAATGATATTGAAGATCTTCATAGGATTCCCAGCAATTTGAGGATGGTGGCTCCAAGAAGAGCAATTCCGATTCCCCACCGGAGAATATCCTGCACCCGCAGACTTGCCACATGAACCGGGTTGTACGCCAGATAGGCAGGCACGGCAAATAATTCTTCACCGATCAATACGTCCCTGGTGGTTGCAAGGAAGATGGATTGTGCTGGAATTGAATCACTGGCTGCCAGCGTATAACTGGCATTTGCTTCTGATGTGATGCTGAGAAAACCAGCCTCCGGTCCAAAATTACCGATCAGCACGTTCGCTTTGACCGCCGGATCCTGCATCTCATTCATTACTCCAAGAGCATAACTGAAGGGAGTGATGCCAGTCAATTTTCCCGAGTCCGGGTCGAATAATTCGCGTGTATTCGTCTCGACCGAAACAGCTCTGAGCACGTCTTTGCTGAGCAGGGTGAAACTCCCGTCGCCGCTTGAACAAATTGGCGGTTGATCGCTGGTGGAGCTTAATTGTCCCAGGCGGTGTAGCGCGCTCAACCCCACCAGGGCAGAAGCGTTGGACGGGTCAAGAATATCCGAACTTCCGAGGGTGACCTGCATTCGGCTTCCATCTTCAACGGACAGACCGATCGCGCGCCATAATTTTCCAATCGCGGGTATCTTGCGGAATGTCACAGGATAATTGTTACGGATTTTCTTCGATGAGAAGAAGATCGTTCCCGCTGCGGCTAATAAAATCACAAAAAAGGCGATCAGATAAATCAGGGTCACATTTTCTCCTCGCGCAAGTAGCCCGCGAATGATCGTGTATCAGATGGATTCTCCAGCATTTGAGCAAACGCTATCAATGAAGGCGAGGTGTTGGTGCTCACAAACGGCAGTAATGCAAACAATCCCTGAGAAAGTAAAAAACGAATTGGTCCCGCTCCTTCCAGCAGGGTGAGCGTAATTCCTGTCAACTTAAGCTCGTGAATTTTTTCAGACCAGTTTGACCAGTGATCAGATTCCTTCATTTTTACAGTATAGCATAAACCCTTTTCATCACCTGCAACCAGTGATGCTAACCTTTCCAAAGCCTGCAACCCATGGGGGATTCGGCAAATTCCTTCACCTGTTTTTCCATCTCGACCGTCGATTTCCAAAATGAACGAAGCTGGGACGGATATAACGCAATCGAATTTTGCCAGGCTTTGATCCCTTTGGCGGAAAGGGAATATCTGGTTTCCTCTGCCCCCGCGGGGAGAAGATCCCGGTATTTGGCCATTTCCCGGGGTCCGTAAGGAAAATCCACATATAAATATCGTTCTCCGTCAAGTTTCTCTGCGGCTGCACGGGTGATTCGATGGTCAGGATGACCACCCACTCCAAGCGGGGCAAAGAACCGGCAGTCTCCTGGAAACAATCGCCTCAACCGGTCTGCGACCTGGTCTACCAAAAGATATTCCTCCTCGTGAATTGGAGAGGAAAGATCGGAGAATTTATGTATCAGCGGCTCATTCCTTCCAGGTAGATAACGATAGATACAATCCTGGAATTCCAGATGGCGCCAATCACACCCCAGGAACTGGCAGGCCTGCACATCTTCCAGCCGTCTTGCTGCAACAGGATCACCTTTTAAATGCCAGGTTGTTTGTAAAAACCTGGCGAAAAGTGGTATCTTACCTCCGGCTGGGCTGGCGGCGAAGACTGTACAAACAACGATCTCTTCCCCACTCTGAGCCTGTTCCCATATCCAGCCGCCGCAGGAATACGCTCCGTCGTCGAGGTGCGGAGCGAGAATGATGGTACGCATAATCGTCAACTCCAAGGGAAACGGTTGTAAAATGTTATTATATTATGTATTGAAAATATGTCCCCCCAATAAGGAGATGTTTATTATGTCACTGTTCGACAACCTGTTTGGTCCCAAACCATACCCGCCGGAAGCAAAGGAAGAGGTTCTGAAATTGATCGACGAACTGGTAGTGATCGGTCAAAAAGAGGATTACCTGTCGGTCTTCCCTGGTGGAGGGTACAACGCCCAATGCCGGCATTTGCGCACACGGCAGATCGGCGACCGCTTGAACAAACTGGGGGGAATCACACTGATGATCTGGGTGTTCGATAAGGTCAGAAGGAGAGCGGGAAAAGTGCCGGCCTCGCACCTGGAATACGCCTGGGCGGAGATCGGAGAATGGCGGGCATAAAAGGAGTCCGCTCCGGAAAGCTCTCGGGATTAATTTGATTGATTCGCAAAAACCTGCATGATCCTTTTCATGCGGGTTTTCCATTCATAGGCCCTGACATCCATCCTGGCCTGATGAGCCAGCCGATCCCTTGTTGCCTTGTCGTTGATCAGAGCGGAAAATTGCTGCCGCAGGTCATCGAAATCCTCAGGATTATAAAACGCGGCGTTGGACTCATTGAGAACCTCACGCAAAACAGGTAGGTCGCTGGTAAGAATAACACGTCCCGCGGCCATGTATTCAAACATTTTCATCGGGCTGCTGACCGATGCGATGTTGCCGCCCCCGCTGCCGGAAAATTTCTTTTCGTACGGCATGAGCAGGACCTCCGCGGCAGCCTGGTAGAGCGGGAGTTCCTCGTTGGCGATAAAACCCGTCAGGATGACATTGACAATGCCCTGCACCTCAAGTATTTCTTTCCAAGAAGCGACCTGCTGTGGATTTCCACCAATCCATAAGAATTGGACGTCAGGAAAAGCCTGGGCCAGATGCTGCAGGGTTTCCAGTCCCCGCCCCTGGTAAAAACCACCCGAATATGCGGCTGTAAATCTACCCGGGAGGTTCAGCATTTTTCGCGCCTGTTCTACCTCCGGTAGATTGTCATAGCGCACCAAATCAACACCATCCGGTGCGATCATCCACTCATTTGATCGCGCCTGGATGCTGCAAGCCTGGTCGGTCAATTCCTTTAATGCGCGGGTGATATATATGGTCAGTTTCCGGGCATTTGAGCGCAGGAAACTACGGTAAAGAAGCGAACCAATTCTCCCGGTGGGAAGGTCATGCATTTCCAAAATCACCGGCAGCCCAAAAAGCCGGGCAGCCCAGGCTACCCAAAGCATGCGAGTGTAGACAACATCCGCCTGGGAAATTCGCGCCAACCACAGGCTGTTAATCGTAAAATCCAATCTTTTCAAAAACGGTCGGGAAGGAAGCCAGGTGATTGGAAATCTCTCATCAATGCCGTATTGTTTCGAAAGGTTACCCCACCCTGCTTGTTCTTTTCCGGGCACATAAAGATCGACAAATTCCCCATTCAGTTTGAGAGCCTGGCAAACCTTCATCACCTGGATGCTATTGGCCCGGGTTGAAGGAATTTGTGCCGTCGCAATATAGGCGATTCTCACCTCAGCCCTCCCCACCTTCCTGTTGCTCATGTTGACGAATCAAATTAAGCCCGATCAAGACCAACACCCCCACCGAAAACACAAAGTTTCCCGACAGCAGTAGCGCTTCACCAATGATACCGAATTTTGGAACGATCCAGAAGGAAAGACCAATTTTTACCGCGGCCGCAGCAAAAAGGACATAAAGAGGAATATTCGCTTTACCAAAGGAAAGCAAGAGAGAGCGATTCCAGAAAAAGATGTTGGAGAAACCAAAACCGGCCAGTAGGATCATGGTCGCTGCATAAGCGGGTACGAATTCCTGTCCGTAGATCCAACCGATCAACCATTTGCCGAAGAAGAGCATGATCAAACCCACAAAGATCGTCCATGAAGCGGAGATGATCGTCACGCGTCGCAGCAGTTTTCGCAGCTGCGCCCACATTTTGGATACAACGCTGCGCGTCAATTCAGGGAAAGTAGTGGTAATGAATGGTGTGATCGGCATCATCAACGGATTCACGATGCCCAACGCCAGTTTGTAAAGCCCGACAGCGCTGTTATCCAGAAAATAACCCACCCACAATGGCTCGCTCTCGCTAACCACCATCTTGATCGTGCCGCTTAAATTGGTACTGATCGTATAATGGGCCATTTCCTTAAATGACGGCAGCAAATTCAACGGCGCTTTCCACCATTGAGGGTGGAGGTGGCGGCGAAGGTAATATAACGCCAGTACCGCAGGGCTGATCCCCAGGATGATCTTGCCGATCAGGTACGCCGCGAGTACGGTATAGATCGATCCGTTCAGGAGAAAAGCAAACACAATGATCACCGCCGTTAACAGGCTCTGTACCAGGTTGATCACAGCCTGGGAGCGGAAATGATTGGTGATCTGAAGTACTCCCAACGAGGTTTCATAAACCGCGTTCGCCAGGATCGAAATGCCAAAGAGTTGGATCATCGGCAGCGCTTGCATATCCTTCGCGATATACTTCGCACCAAGCGGCGCAATAAAAAGCATAAAACCGAAGGCGAGCAGTGAGGTGATACCTTCGGTCAACATGGCGACCTTGACCACCGCACCGGCTTTTTCGGTATTCTCCTCGGTCAATTCCTTACCCAGGTAGCGAATGATAAATTCCCCCATGCGGAATGAAAACAGGCGGTTTACATTGCTCACAAAAGAGGTTACGATCCCGACCAGACCAAACGCTGCCAAACCCAGCAGACGGGCGGCAAAAATACTTTGAACAAAACTTAATCCCAGACTGAGGGTATTGGAACTAAAAAGATAGCCGGTGTTTTTAAGCACGCGGCTTAATGTTTGATCTTCAGCAAAAAAACGTTTAACCCTGGTCAGCAGAGCATTCATGGAGTGGCAATATCGCGCGCCCAGGCGCGGTTATCCATATACCAGCCCACGAGCTGGTCGATCCCTTCATCCAGCGATACTTTGGGTTCCCATCCCAGCATGCGGCGTGCTTTGGAGACTTCCGCCCAGTTGGCATTGACGTCTGCCGGATGCTTGGGGATGTAATTCACAACGGCTTTCTTCCCCAGCCGGTCCTCGATCTTCTTTAATAGCTCATTCATCGTGATCGTTTCATGCCCGCCCAGGTTGATGATCTCATATCCAAAAGGTTGGAGCGCCTTCACCACCCCATAAGCGATGTCATCCAGATAGGTAAAACCGCGCATTTGTGTTCCATCGCCCGTGATGGTCACCGGCTTGCCCTCTGCGATCCACTGGCAAAAACGGAACATTACCATGTCCGGCCTTCCGGCAGGTCCATAGACGGTGAAAAAACGCAGAATGGTGGCATCCAACCCATACAGGTGATGATACGTGTACGCCATGACCTCGGAAGCTTTTTTGCTGGCTGCGTAGATCTGCAGCGGATGACTCGAATCCGCTTCCTCGGGTGTGGGGAGGGGGGGATTGGCTCCGTATATCGACGAGGTGGATGCCATCACCAGTTTGTTAACCCCGCTGTGGCGGCACCATTCCAGAATATTCAGAGTTGCAGCCGCATTGGTTTGAAAATAGATTTCAGGGATCACGGTCGCCTGGCGCACACCCGCCCTCGCTGCCAGGTGGATTACCGCCTGGATATCCTTGTGTTCTTCGGCCAATGTATCGAAGAATTCCTTGCGGCAGATATCGTCTTTAATAAAAGTAAATTCAGGAATCTTGTTCAATACCTGAAGGCGCCACTCCTTTAATCGAACATCGTAGGCGTCGTTCATGTTATCCACACCAATGACGTGGTGCCCCATGTTCGTCAAAGATTGAATGACTCTGCGGGCAATGAAACCTGCCGCGCCGGTAACCAGGTACTTAGCCATTAAAGCCTCACCACCTTTGGGTTCTTGGCACCCCGTTTTCCAAGAGCATTACGGGTATCCACGATCAGGTTGGATGTTTTCAATATGGCGTCATAATCGTAAACCTTGTGATTGGTCACAATGACGACGCAGTCGGCAGCCTTGACCCCTGCCATCAGGTCCGGGATCGAGCGGATCTCCCAGCCATCTTCCCTGATCACGGGGATATATGGATCGTGATAACTGACCCTGGCTCCTTTTTGATCGAGCAGCCGGATCACATCGATCGCCGGGGATTCCCGCAAATCATCGATGTCCGGTTTATATGCGGCTCCCAAAACCAGTACGCTGCTGCCCTTGATGGCTTTCTCGTGTTCATTGAGTGCATCCTGCACTTTACCCACCACGAAACGCGGCATGTTGGTGTTGATTTCGGACGCCAGGTCAATAAATTTGGCCGTATAGTTCAATGAACGCATTTTCCAGGAAAGATATAACGGGTCGATCGGGATGCAATGCCCGCCCAATCCGGGACCCGGATTAAAGCGCATGAAACCAAACGGTTTGGTAGACGCGGCATCGATCACTTCCCACACATCCACTCCCAACCGGTCACACATCAATGTCAACTCATTGACGAAACCAATATTGATCATGCGGAAGGAGTTTTCGAGAAGTTTGGCCATTTCCGCCACTTCCGTGGAAGAAACTGGAACCACGGTATCCAAAGCCTGTCCGTACCAGGCGGCGGAAACCTCGGTGCATTTTTCGGTTATGCCGCCAATGACTTTGGGGGTGTTCTTGGTCGTCCAATCTTCGCGCCCGGGATCCACGCGTTCCGGCGAGAATGCCACAAATAATTCTTCGCCCAACACCAAACCGCTTTTTTCCGTCAGCGTTGGTAGAACCAGCTCCCTGGTAGTTCCCGGGTAGGTGCTCGACTCCAACACCACCACCATTCCCGGATGAACGTAGGGCGCAATACCCTCGGCAGCGCTGATAATAAATGAAAGATCGGGGTCGCCGGTATTGCGCAGGGGGGTTGGTACACAGATCGCCACCGCGTCAATATCCATTAATACAGAGTAATCCGGAGTTCCTCTCAGTTTTCCATCCGCGACCAGTTTTTTAACCAAATCTGCAGAAACATCCATGATGTAGCTTTCGCCGTGGTTCAACTTTTCCATCTTTTCGCTGATTGGATCGATCCCGGTCACGTCGAACCCGGCGCTGGCAAATACTGTGGCAAACGGCAACCCCACATACCCCATGCCAAGGACTGCTATTTTCGCTTTTTTATTCTTAAATTTCTCAATTAACTTTATGGAATAATCCATTTTTCTCCAGGTGTCTTAAAAAAGTGATAATTGCTCGGGCGGCTCTTCCGTTTTATCCGGTTCACCAAGAATCTCAGTCGTTGCAAGTGCTTTTTTTTGATCAGCGGCACGGGCTGTTTCAATGATCTCGCGCAACCTGTGAAAATCATCAATTATTGTCGATTTTAAACTGGGCTGATGCAGTGCCGCCGCCGGGTGATACATGGCGACAATCAAGCGTTCATTTACCCAGAATGGTTTCCCATGCACTTCGCTGATGCGCGCGTATGGGAGGAATTTTCCCATCGATATCCTTCCCAGGGTAACAATCACCCGCGGGTCGATCGTTTCAATCTGACGGTTTAAATATACACCGCAGGCGGCTAATTCTTCCGGGAGCGGATCGCGGTTTCCAGGTGGACGGCATTTCACAACATTAGCGATGAACACCTGAGACCGCTGGTAACCGGCATTTTCCAATAATTCATCGAGGAATTTCCCTGCCGGGCCGACAAAAGGCCGCCCCTGTTCATTTTCATGAAACCCGGGGCCTTCTCCGATGAACATGATTTCAGCTGTTGCCGCCCCCTCTCCGGGAACAGCGTTTTTACGGGAAAAATGCAGCTGGCAGTTTTCGCAACGAGTCACCTGAGCAGCGATTTCATTGAGAATCTCGGTCGGGGTCATGCGCCCTCCAAAAAACTGGAAATCATTCCCCAATTTTACCTCACTGTAGGGATTCCAATTTGGACAAATCGATCTTGTCCAGGTTCATCATCACTGCATCTTCATTGTTATCAACATAATAATGTTTTCTTATGCCGATTTCTTCAAATCCGAACCGTTTATACAAGGACCGGGCTGCCGCATTTCCGATACGCACTTCCAAAAAAGAACGGGTGGCCCCGGAATGATATGCATCGATGAGGGTGAATGCCAGCAGGCGCTGTCCAATTTTTAATCCGCGGTATCGCGGATCAACTGCCAGGGTGGCAATGTGGGCCTCATCGACGATCAACCAGATCACGATCATGCCCGCCAAAACGCGAAGACCACTTTCATCCTCGAGTTCCGCAATCCAACAGCGCGAAACCGGGTTGTTTTCGATCTCGAATTTGAAGGAACTCTCCGGCCACGGTAGTGAAAAAGACAGCTGATCCAGAACTTTTACATTTTCCAGATCAGCGATCTCCATGGGGCGAAAGGAAATCAGCGGAGGAGTTCCCAGAATGTCACTCCTGGATCCCACCAGCTATATGAAGATAGATGGGAGACAGCGAGATTGGGTCATCCGACTTCCCGCTCTTCCACTGCCTCCAGGCCATTTCAGCCATCAATGAGGGCCGCCGCTGAGATAAAGCTGGAGAGATGAGCATGGCGTTCTTCCATTTACGCCCGATCACCTGGCGTTCAGCAGCGGTCATTTCCCCGCAAATCAGCGTGGGACTGTCAATACTATCGGAGATCTCTTCGGGGGTCATTACTTGAGGTTCAATATCCGGCTGCCACCTGGCTTCGTTCACCCGAAAGCGTTGGACTGCCATGCGTTTCCTGCCGGCAGGGAGAACCGTGAGCAGTGGGTATTCGGAAGGTGGTTGGGCTTCAGCCATATAATCGAATGTCGGGATACCAATGATCGGAATGCGCAATGAAAGAGCCAGACCCTTGGCCATCGCCAGTCCTATGCGCAGGCTGGTAAACGACCCCGGCCCAAGCGCAACCGCCACCGCCTGTAGATCCAAAACCTGGACAGAACAGCGCTGCAAGAGTTCTTCCACGGCCGGAGCTAGTTCGATCGTATGATGACCCGGTGTGCGCCAGATCATTTCGCCGGCTACCTGCGGGTCGCTGTATAACGCGATTTCCATTGTCTGCGTGGATGTATCAATCGCCAGCAGCATATTTCATCCTCCAAACGTGAGTCGTCTGAATTCTTCCAAAAGCGCAACATAACGTGCGCCGTGCGGTGTAAAGATCAGGCTCCTCTGCTCATCTGCCACCCAGGTAAGGTCGATATGCAAGTTTTCCCCCGGCAGCGCGCCAGCAATCCGTTCGGCCCACTCGACGATCAATACCCCGGTCGCCAAGAGCTGGTCCAGATCGAGGTCCTCCGCTTCAAGCATGGACTCGATGCGGTAGGCATCCAGATGATGTAAAAATCCTCCATCGGAACGCCTGTATTGATTGACGAGAACAAATGTTGGGCTGGTTACTGCGTCCATTGTTCCCCAACCCTCCGCAAAACCCTGGACAAAGGTGGTTTTTCCCGCCCCCAGGTCACCCGAAAGGCAGACCAGATCACCGCGCTGAACAAGTGAGCCTATGCGCATGCCCAGGCGGCGGGTTTGTTCAGGGGAGCGGCTGACAAAATCCAAACTCGATGAAGATAAGATCGGCATATCTTTTTGATTATATGCTACAGGGGGAAAGCTAACAAGTGACAGCGGATGAGAGGCTTTCACACTTCGCCGGAGGGCTGACAATGGCAAGTGGGTTATAATTTTAACGAAAATAGATCATGTCAATCCGCTCTACTGGCGCCAGAATTGATAATCTTGAATAATTTGGTTCGTCTCATATTTAATCCATATTGGAGCAATATTCCATAACTCTTGGATTGAAGCAAAATCTGGAAGTGCCTGGTTTATGACACAGAATTCTCAAATATTTCATGCATCTCAAAGAAGCAATAAACTCATCACCCTGGGCGATGTCATATCAATTGGTCTGGTTATTTCATTGCTTTATGTTGGAGCTCGTTTAGCAATTGATGCGCCCTCGGTCATTCCAGGACCTTCCATTTCACTGGAGCCATCTGCTTTACCGATCTATACCTTTTTGTCAATTGGCAGGATGGCTGCGGCATATGTTCTATCATTGTCTTTTTCCATTTTCTACGGACGCATAGCAGCATCTCACAGACGAGCAGAACAATTGCTCATGCCCTTGCTGGACGTGCTGCAAAGTGTTCCCATATTGTCATTTTTACCCATGGTACTGCTCAGCTTAAGCTCTTTCCTGCCCCAGAATGTGGCAGCCGAATTGGCCTCGATTGTTTTGATTTTCACAAGTCAGGCCTGGAACATCACCTTTGCCTGGTATCAATCTTTAACCACTATACCAAAAGAATTTATGGAGGCATCCTCCATTTTCAGGTTGAACAAGTGGATGAGATTCAAGACCCTTGAATTGCCCTTTGGCATGATCAGCCTAATTTGGAACAGTATGATGTCCTGGGCAGGCGGGTGGTTTTTCTTAATGGCAGCAGAGATCTTCACTGTTGGATCACGCGACTTTCGATTACCTGGTCTTGGCGCTTATCTTCAGGAGGCTGCCATCCAGAGTGATTTCAGGGCGATTGGCTGGGGTGTGGCAGTTCTCATTCTTACCGTGATTCTCCTTGACCAATTGATTTGGCGACCTCTTATTGCATGGTCGGACCGGTTCAAGGTCGATATGGTAGTAAATGATAATCCCCCGACTTCCTGGTTTTATTCAACAATGAAGCGTGCTTATCTGACCAATTTTTTTTCTCAAAAGATTTTCAAACCTGTCTCAGAGGCCTTTGATCTAATCTCAATTCACCGTTATTCAACAACTGCCAATAAACAAAATCGCAAAAGTTCATCAAAATGGCTGCCGATCGTCACTACAGTCATTATCTCTCTGTTGGTCGGTTATGGCCTTTACCGGGCATTGG
>DAOUGM010000025.1:0-7163 GCA_034428895.1 Anaerolineaceae bacterium | reverse complement strand
TGGATGGTAGCCGCAAGCGCAATTGTGGCGACGCTGTCATCCATTTTCATCGGAGCATTGAGCGACCGCGTCCGGCACCGCTGGGGTCGCAAGCCATTCCTTTTGATCGGTTACCTGGGATGGGGAATCACCACTGCCTTGTTTCCTACCGCCGCTTACTTTCATCCTATCGGCATTGCTGTTTTTATGGCCATCCTCTTCGACTGCATCATGACCTTTTTCGGATCGAGCGCCAACGATTCAGTATTTCACGCCTATGTAGCGGATATTACCACCGTCGAAAACCGCGGCAAGGTGATGGGTGTATTGGAAATCCTCACCTGGGTTGCGCTGCTCTTCGTTTATGGCGGTGCTGGGTTGATCATTGACGCCCTCGGTTATTTTCCATTCTTTTACATCGTGGGGGGATTGGTGTTCGTTCTTGGGTTGATTTCATCACTCTTACTACAGGAACATCCTTCTCAACCCATTCAACAAAAGGAAAGTTACCTCTCAAGCATTGTCAATACGTTTCGTTGGAGTTCTTTGAAAGAAAATCGTGATTTGTTTTATCTCTTAATATCCATCACATTATGGGGCGTTGCCCAGCAAATTTTCTTTCCGTACCTCATGATCTACATCACCCACTTTCTAAAGATCGAGACCGTTCAGGCGTCGATCATCATCTTCCTTGCCATTCTCCTCGGTGGAATGGCGACAGCGTTCCCGCTTGGAATGCTGGTGGATAAATGGGGAAGGAAAAAAGTTGCGCTTCTTGCTGTCGCTGCAGAAATGATTGGTTTATTGGCTTTTTCATTTTCCCGATCGTTTATCGCGTTGATCATTACCGGCATCTTGTGGCTGGCTCCCATCAGTGCCTGGACCATTGCAACCCAGGCATGGAGTAAGGACCTATTTCCGGAAGAAAAGCGAGGTCAATTTGGTGGATACGTGATCCTTTTTGCAGTGGCGTTTACCATGGTTCCCGGGCCGTTGCTCGGAAGTTGGCTGACCACCACTTTTGGAATTCACACGATCCTGGACGGCAAGGAAGCCTTTATACCTACTTCGCTCATCTTCCAGGTTGCAGCAATAGCCACGTTATTGGCTGCAATTCCTATAATAAAAATGAAAAGCAACCGATCGAGTATTGCTTGATCTTTTAACAATATTTACTTTCTATGAGGTGAAAATGGCGATCCCTGAATTCATACTAAAAAAACTTGTCGTCCCTGGCAGTCTGAAGATCCATTCTAAAGGATTTTCTTTTCTCATCTTGAACAACTTTGCGGCGGCTGTACTTACCCATTTTCGGATCTTCGCTGGAGGGAAGCAGGTTCCCGATGAAATAATTGACATTTCCTTTTCAACCGGAGAATCCATTCATGGTGTTGATGTTCAACCAGATCATCCCATGACCATGCCGGTGGGAGTGGAAATTAAAGTGTCCGTCGAAAATTTTCCATACAATGGGGAGATACGCATTACCGCCATGACCCGGGAAGTGGGTGAAATTGAATTTACCTTATCTGGAAAAAATAGAGTTAAAAAAGGCCGTCCGCTCAGACCGTCCCTTCTCGGGTCGCTGAAGCCTCCCAAACATGCCCGTTTTTCCGTCGATCCATCGACAGTCATCGCAAATCCATCCCCGCATCTTCTCGGTCAATTTGTTGAACACCTGGAGCGCAATGTCTATGGCGGAATTTGGACCGAAGACGGCAGCCGACTGCGGGAGGATACCCTGGACCTGATCTCTCAGTTGAACCCACCTCTGCTTCGATATCCTGGAGGTAATTTTGCCAGTGGGTATCACTGGGAGGACGGTATCGGTCCAAAAGAAAAACGACCCACCAGGCACGATGCAGCCTGGCAATCAGCGGAATCGAACCAGGTTGGAACCGATGAATTTCTTTCCTTGTGTGAATCGCTGCACGCTGAACCCTGCCTTGTGGTTAATGATGGTTCGGGATCGCCTGAAGAAGCCGCTCGCTGGGTTGCTTACTGTAATTCTGCGCCTGGTACCGAACAGGGCAACCGCAGGGCAGCCAACGGCCATCCGCAGCCTTACAACGTGAAATATTGGGGAGTGGGGAATGAAGTATGGGGGGCATGGCAAATCGGCTCCACCTCATCCGAAGAATATGTGAAGCGCGCAAATCGATTCATCAAATCCATGAAAGCCGTCGATCCGGAGATTAAGATCATTGCGGTGGGAAATAATCCCCTCACTGACGCCCCCGATGATCCTGCCGCCTTGTGGAACAAAACTGTGCTGGAAGGTCTGCGCGGGAATATCGATTACCTCTCCTGGCATATCTATCAACCCGAGAAAGGCGGTTGGAAAGAATCCTACGACCCGCTCGAACTGTTCCGAGCGGTATGTGCAGCATCGATCGATATCGAAAACATCATCCAGCGCGTCGAGAAGCAAATCAAGCAGTATGCAGAAGGGCACCGGATCCTGCAGGCGGTGGACGAGTGGAATCTCTGGTTGCCGCCGCGGGAAAAGAATGTGAGCATGCACCACGTGACCTACACTATGCGCGACGCGCTTTACTTCGCTTCAGTGCTGGCGGTATTTCACAGGAAAGCTTCTGCCGTTGGCATGGCCAACCTGGCTCAGCTGGTCAATGTCCTTCCACTGATCCAGACCGATGCCGAGAATGCCATTGCAACATCAATTTTTTATCCATTCATCCTTTTCTCGCAGATGCAAAACCGGATATTGCACTCTACCGTTGATTGTGGCTGCTTTGATAGCCCGCACATCGATCTGAACATGCAGGCACATTCGGCAGTACCCTACCTGGACGCGATCGCCGCCGCCAGTGAAAATAATGAAAAGATCAGCATGATTCTCATCAACCGCTACCCGCTGGATAAATTATCCGTTACGCTCGACCTGGGTTCGACGGAAAAGCTGATACCCTCCAATGCACTGGAGATCAAGGCAAGATCGCCTGAATCCGTCAATACATTCGAGAAACCATTTCGCGTCCGCCTCACGGATGGTGTCCTTCCAAAAGTAAAAGGGACTACCTGGGAGATCACTCTCAAACCATGCTCGATCTATTTTGTTGAATTTCATCGATAAAAAAGTGAGCCCTTCAGTGAAAGAAGGGCTCACTTTTTAGTTAAAATGATAATTTTAATCTTTCAGTAGCAGCGCTGCATCCGGTTCAGCCAGGTCGATCCACAGCACACGCCGTCCTTTGGCCTCCAACGCCTGCAGATCGCCCAATGCCTGGGCGCGCTGCATGATGCCGAAGGATATGCCTTCTTCGGGAATTTCCACATCGTTCTTCCTCGCCGCAGTGATTACCAGGAACAATCCATTATTGGCGCCGCCCTTATGCAATTGTCCGGTGGAATGCAGAAAGCGCGGTCCAAATCCCAACGTTGTGGCAAGTTTGAATTTTTTTAGCACCTTCCCGCGCAATGTTTGAAGTATTTCGAGATTGGTTTCATCGCGCGGCAGGAAGGCGTTGATGGCAAAATAATTATCTTTCCGGAGATTTTTTTCGATAAATGAATCGATCACGTCAGGTAAAGTACCAGTCTGAGTTACTAGTGCGTTTTTTATCACGATCTTTGCAAATTTAAGTTCGGCCACTGTCTGTACTTCGGGAAATTTTCCATTTTTTCGGTAATCTTCCAGTCTCTGTACCGTTCTTGTTTTTGCATCCTGCACATCCGGCTGGTCGAACGAATTGACGCCAAGGATCGAACACGCCGTCGCGGTGGCAATTTCCCACAGGTAAAACTGTCCGCCCAGGTCGTACTTTTCGAAGATATTCAATGTGATTACTGGATGACCCGCCTGCTGAATTGTTTTCGCAAATTCCTGCTGTTCACCGGATTCCCGCAAATACACAAACAAACGGTCATTTCCATAATCAACCGCATTTACCAATGGTTCATCGGTAATGGGGACGATGCCCTTGCCGTTTTTACCGCTGCTCTCAGCGATTAATTGTTCCAGCCAGGCGCCAAAAGGCGTCCATAGAGAATCAGTGATCAACGTTATCTTATCTTTTCCTGAAACCGCTGCGCTGCCCAAAATCGCACCCAGTATGACTCCTGGATTGGCAGTCAAAGGTTTATCCGCGCTGCATGATTCCGCAGCTGCCCTGGCATTTTTCAGTAATTTTTCCACATCCCAGCCGGCCAGTGCTGCCGGAACCAACCCAAATGCTGTCAATGCTGAGTTTCGCCCACCAACTTGCGGATCAGCCGAGAATATCTTCCAAAACCCCCTGGAACGCGCCAGTTCTTCGAGTTTCGTTCCAGGGTCCGTGATGGCGATGAAGTGCTCTCCTGCTCGTGTTCCAAAGCGTTTTTGCGCCAACGACCAGAAATACGAAAGGAAAGCATTAATTTCAGCCGTGGTACCGGATTTGCTTGCAACGATAAACAAAGTTTTATCGATTGGCGCCTTCTTTTCACTTGCCAGCACCTGTTCCGGATCGGTGGAATCAAGAATGATCAACTCAAGTCCCTTGGTTTCATTACCGAGATCGGAACGGTGAAGCAATTCAAGCACCTCGGGAGCCAGCGATGACCCGCCCATCCCCAGCAGAACTGCATGCATTAATCCGCGCGATTGACATTGTTCATATAAATCTTTTACCAGAGGAACAAGAGATTGACTATCGGTGGGTGCCGTAAGCCAATTCATGCGTTTTTTGATTTCAGCCTGCCCCTCGCTGTCCTCCGTCCACAGCGTAGGATCTTTCTGGTACAGGCGGTGGGAAAAGTCCATGGTTTGGAGTCGTTCCACCTGCTTTTTAACTCCTGTAGCCATGGAACCCAGTTCAGCAACAGCTGCTATTCTGCGTCCTTCGACTGCTTCAAGAAGTTGGGTGAAGGCATCGGCAAATTGCTTGACGCCTTCTTTTTCGAGTTCCAGCGTGACCTGTTCCAACGATATTCCAACGTCTGCCAGGTCCTCCATCAACTTGTGCGCGCCGTCGAGATCGTTGTGAATGGTCAAATCGATGTTTCCGTGATCAAAAAAAGCATCCAAGGTCGCGGGCGGAACCGTATTAACCGTCTCGCAGCCGATCAGTTCTTCTACATAAATTACATCGCGGTATTTCGGGTTCTTGGTGCTTGTGGATGCCCATAAAGGCCGCTGAATTTGCGCCCCCCTGTTTTTTAGT
This sequence comes from Anaerolineaceae bacterium, assembly GCA_034428895.1. Classification (GTDB taxonomy): domain Bacteria; phylum Chloroflexota; class Anaerolineae; order Anaerolineales; family Anaerolineaceae; genus UBA6107. The sequence continues at coordinate 2,022 of DAOUGM010000025.1, read as the reverse complement.
GCTTGGAACCTGGGATCAAAGAATCGATCTTCGAATAAGCGAAATGCCAGCCGGGCATTTGCTACGGCAGCCCGTCCAGTTAATTCATCCAATCTCTCTTGAGATAATTTCCCCTCCTGCGCCAGGTTTTCAAGTAAACCATCAATTTTTGTGTCCAGGCGTGACACAAAAAATGATGCCACGGAAGCCACGGAAGTAACATCATTTCCCGCGTTCAATCGCTTTTCCAACCCGTTCAGGTAGGCATCGATCACTTCACCGTAACGTTCAATGGAAAAGATAAGTGTAACGTTGATGTTGATACCATCGGCGATACACTGGGTAATAGCCGGTAATCCCTCCACGGTGGCCGGGATCTTGATCATCAAGTTGGGGCGATCAACCAAGTTCCACAACTTTTTTGCTTCCTGTATGGTTGCATCCGTATCGTTGGCATACAGTGGGTTGACTTCCAGGCTCACGTAACCATCTTTTTTTTTCGTTCGCTCATACACCGGCAGGAACAGGTCGGCGGCATTTTGAATATCTTCGACTGCCAGGCGCCAAAATATCGACTCAGCGGATAAACCTGACCATGCCATTGGTTTGAGCGTCAGATCATAATCTTTGGATTTTGCGATGGCTTTTTGAAAGATACTTGGGTTTGAAGTTACCCCTTTGATCCTGCCCTCTAGGATCATCCGTTCCATTGACCCATCCTTCAGCAATGATCTCTGAATGTTGTCATACCATAAAGACTGTCCTAGTGAATCAATTTTCGCAATTTTGTTCATCTCGCCCTGATTCCAGTAATTTATTTTGTATTTGTGATCTTTCCAGTGGATTCGAGTGCTTGAATCTTAGAAAATCTTCGTTGATGCCGTTCTTCTGTTGAGAATTGCGCATTAAGAAAAGCGATGACGATCTCTTTTGCGAGCTCGATGCCAACGATCCTTCCGCCCAGGCACAATACATTCATATTGTCATGTTCCACCCCCTGGTGAGCTGAATAAGTATCGTGGCATACACAGGCATAGATTCCTTTGATCTTATTGGCGGCGATGCATGCTCCCACCCCTGAACCGCAGATGATGATCCCGCGCTCTGCCTGCCCCTGGGTGATTGCCCTTCCTGCTTTTTCGGCAAAATCGGGGTAATCCACCGGTTCCTGGTTGTATGTACCCAGGTCCAGCACTTCATTCCCTGCATTTTGAACAATGGAAATGATCTCGTCTTTCAGTGTAAAACCAGCATGATCACAGGCTACCGCTATACGCATTTTTACCTCTTTTTCCCTAGTGCTTTTTTGGCAGTTTGAACCACATTTTCCACGGTAAAACCGTATTTTTCAAATATCGTCTTGTACGGAGCGGAGGCTCCAAATTTCTCTATGCTGATGATCTCGCCGTCCGTCCCTACCCAGCGTTCCCAACCCTGGGCTACTCCTGCTTCCACAGCCACGCGGCAGCGCATTTCTGGCGGAAAAACGGAGTTTTGATATTTCTCATCAGCAACCTTGAATAGTTCCCAGCTTGGAAAAGAGACGATCCGAACGTTCACATTTTCAGCTTCCAGTTGATAGGCGGCCTCCAGGATCAAGCTGACCTCGGAACCCGAAGCCATGAGAATGACTTCCGGTTTTCCCTTCCCCAGGTCGGCGAGCACATACGCGCCCAGATGCAGACCCTCGGCTGGAGCAAGTTCTTCTCTATCCAATGTCGGAAGCGCCTGTCTGGTCAAAGCCAGCAACGTCGGACCATCTTTTTTCATAATCGCCGCGCGCCACGCTTCACGTGTTTCATTGGCATCGGCTGGTCTTATGACCGTCAAATTGGGGATGGCTCTTAAGGCGCATAAATGTTCCACCGGCTGGTGCGTCGGTCCATCCTCTCCCAAACCGATGCTGTCGTGGGTCATCACCCATATGGTTCGAAGATGTGAAATTGCTGAAAGTCTGATCGCTCCGCGCATGTAATCGGTAAACACCAGGAAGGTGGCCCCGAAAGGAATGAGCCCTTTGTGATATGCCATGCCGTTGACGAT
>DAOUGM010000024.1:0-27258 GCA_034428895.1 Anaerolineaceae bacterium | reverse complement strand
TCCATCTTCCCGGCTTCGATCTTCGAGAGATCGAGGATTTCGTTGATCATGTTCAGCAGGTGCATACCCGAATTGTAGATGGCGGTAATGTCCTGTTCCTGGGTTTCATTAATTGGACCATCGATTCCCTTCAGGATGACGCGGGAGAAACCGATCACCGAGTTCAACGGTGTTCGCAGTTCGTGGCTCATGTTGGCAAGGAATTGACCTTTGACGCGATCGATTTCTCGCAGTTCCTCAACCGCCTGCTGAGAAATTTCATACGCCTGGGCATTATCCACCGCCACTGCCACCTGGTCGGCCAAAATTTGCAGCACTTTCAATTCATTTTCATCAAAAGCATCGCGATGAATGGACTGAAGGTCGATGGCACCAATCACCTTGTCACTGATCTTCAACGGTAGACCCAATTCGGACCGCGTGGCGGGCAGCAACGGATTCGGGTAATATGCAGGACTGTTGTTGACATCATTGACAATTGCCGGTTCACCGGTTGCGGTACAAGTTCCAATAACGGATTTGGAACCTACAGCCAGTTTATGTTTACGGCGCTTCATATCGTTACCGGCTTCACCGGTCGACTCTCGAACCACCGCATATTCATTGTTTTCATCCATGAGGAAGATGGAACAATGGTAGAAATCAAAACGATCCTTGATCAGGTTTACTATGCGATCAAGCAGAACATCTAGGGAAAGCGTGCTCGCAGTATCGCGGGCAATTTCAGCAGCAGTTTGAAGCTCAAGCGCACGCCGTTGAGTTTCTGAGAGCAAGCGCTGACGCTCAATGGCGACCGCGATACTGTTGCCAACAATTTGCAGCGTTTGAATTTCATCGTCTTCCAGCTCTATCGGCGATTTCGCACCTGTGAGAAGGAGTCCCACCGGCATACCCGCAGTTTGCAGTGGAAGGACAGCCAAAGTGGCAAGATTTAACGACTTAAGGAAATTCTTGGTCGAATCGGGAAGATCAGATTTTTGCAGGTTGGCAATTTGGAAGGGCTCATTCTTCGTGAAATCGACGAACTGAAAGAGATTTCCCTCTGCATATTGTCCGGCAGCCTTATATTCGCCTTTTTCGTTGGTTGAACCAATGATTTCATAATATTGAGGTTCATTCTCGATCCTTTGTCCGGCAGTCAACAGCCAGAGTGCATCAGCGTTTTTGGGCATCGCGTTCGAGCCAATGAGTTTAATGTATTCTTCCAGGCTGGTGGAGCGTGAAATGCCGCTCGAAATTTCATAAAGTAAACCGGTTTCAGCCAAAGCCGCCTGAGTTTGTTCAAACAATCTCTGGTTTTCAATGGCTGTTGCCATCTGGTCGACCAATGGCGGGAAGGAGCGCATTTCCTGCGGTCCAAATCGATGTTCCTGACCGGTTTGAACGAGCAAAACGCCTAATTGAACATTGCCTGACCACAAAGGAAGGATACCCATTGAACGAATATTCTGACTGGTAAATATCTTGCGCAACTGTTCGTCAATTTGTGCATCCAAAAGGTCATCATAAAAAACCGGATCTTCAAGGACAAAAATTGGTGTATAGAGTGAAACCAGGTATTCGGTACCAATTGGCGGAGGAGGTGTGCCCTTTCCGTTATAATAATTCGCCTCAACGGTCATTTTTAGAATCTCGTTGTTTGCGCCGTAACCGAATAGTACAAGAATTCCACGATTAATGGCAGGTATATTAATACCTTCGACAATTGAGGCAACCATTTCAGAGAAACCATTGGCGAGGGCAAGTCTGTGAGAGGCAGTGTACAAGTTCTCAGTCTCATCCAGGGAGGTTTGAACCTGATGCAGCAAGCCTTCCCGTAATAACGTATTGCGGAGAGAGTCTGAAGCGATACTGAGGATATTGATTTCCTCCTGCTTCCAGGAATATTGATAGGTTGCAAACTCGAGTAACAAGAATGTGAGCCGGGATTCACCAGTATTGACGCCCAGCAACAAAATAGAGCGGGTTTTCAATCCATCGAGAAATGCCTTTTCGACATCCGTTGCCGTTTCCACTGAACACTGGTAATACCCTCTTTGTTTGATCGTTTCGACCCATTCCGGAGGGAGGGTGAAAGATTTATTTGCGATCGAAGCGATATGCGATGCTTTTTCAGGATCGATGAAGCAGGAGTTCACTTTCCAGTTTTGTTCTGTTTTTGAGTATTCATTTATTCCTGCATAAGAAACACGGTCACATTTGGATGCATTTGCCAGGCTTTCGAGCAGGAAATCGACAGTTGCCGAACCTTTTTCGCTTAAAGCAGCCACTGCCTGGGTGACGTTTGATTGGTAACGTTCACGAACTTCAATGGTTTCAAGCGCGCTGGAAATTTCCTGAAAAAGGTTATTATTTTCAAGGGCAGTGGCTGTCTGTCCAGCAATAGTGGAAAGCAGTTCTACCTGGATTTCATCAAATGCATTTTCCTGCTGAAAATCGAAAACCGAAATCACACCAAGCGCGCGATCGCCTACAAGCAGCGGGACTGCAAGAAGAGATTTGGGCAAACCTCTGGGGTGGTCGAATTCGATATCGTGAACAACTTCGGAAACATCCTTAATGGCAAAGAGGGGGGAGCGAGATTCCAACACAGCTTCCTGGAATCCAATGCCAGTGTAGCGCGATGAAATCTCCTGAGCTTCGCCATCCACAATGCAAACCGGAAAAGTGAATTGACCTGTGTTCTGGTTGAACAAGGAGATGAGAATGTTGTGTGATGCAAATAGATCTTGGATTGAACTGGAGACGATATCAAAGATCTCCTGACGGCCAACCAGACGGGTTAATTGCTGCATGACGAGGTTCAGCTTTGCCAGGGCTTCATTACGTTTATTGGTTTCTTCTTCTGCCCTTACCCTTTCACCCAGTTCTTTTTGAACCGCGGAATAGAGTTGGGCGTTCTCCAATGCCAGACCAAGTTGATTCGTCACTTCCTGAACAAGCAAACGCTCTTCTTCCGACCACTTTCGGTCATTGTCCGGGTCGATGATCTCGAGAATGCCGGTTTTTTGGTCGCGAAGTTTAACCGGAATCGAAATTACTGCCGGAGCATTCTTTTCAGACGGCCTGGCTACCAGTTTATCCTCCATAAAACTGGTTATGGCCTCCTTGGTCCATACAGAGCCAGAAGACTCAAATTCATCATCGACAAGAGAAACACCAGTGATTACGGTGGGTGAGACAGTTAATTTATTTCCACTGCCCAACTCTGGTAAGGGAATTGGAGGAAGCGGAGCGGTTTTACCAGACAAGCGATCATCAGTTTTTTGAACGGTCAATATCTGGGATCGCGGTTTGATCACTTTAGGTTTTTCTGCAACAATTTTTTTCTGCGATTTATTGGGTTCGCTTTTCTTTGACTGTTGTAAAGTATCGGAAAGGGGGCGTGTATGTAAATCTGAAGTTTGCCGTTTCGATGGCCTGGCAATCACTTCCTGCGATGAAACCAAGATATCATCCAGAAGCTTGGCCGTTTCAGCAGAAATAATTTCTGGAGTGAGCACCTTTTGAGAAAAGCACTTGTATCCGGAGAGAATCCCCTTTTCATTATTTTTTTCAAGGATATTTGTGCGGACTCGAACAGGTTTTCGATCCCTTGCCAGATAATCCAATTCCAATTCAATAGGAAATTCATTGGCGTTTATTGCTTCACGAAGTCTCTGTTGTTCAGCAATACTTAAACCAAAGGAAAAAAAAGGTTGTCCAATTACATCCCGTTGTGAGAAACCCAATACATCCGCGATTTCCTTACCGCATCCAACAATTACGCCGTTAAGGTCTATTTCCCAGGACCAACTTGCCGGTACTTCAGACACCACCGTTGGACTGCTTTCGGCTTCTTTTAAAAATGCCTGCGGTTCGTTAATGTTTGTGAAGAGTTCATCTAGTTTCGAATTAATTAGGTTCTTGGACATAGCGGATTATCTCCTGGGCTAGGAAGCGGTACTGTAATGCTGAACGGCTTTTTGGGGCATGAAAAACAACCGGAAGGCATACTATGGGACTTTCACGTAACTTAGTGTCCACCTCAATGACACTATCCAACACACCATTTGAAAAAGTAGTACGCAGGTGTTCGGCTAACGTGCGGTGAATGCCATTCCGTTTGTCAAACATGGTCAATAATAAGCGATACCTAAGATTGGAATTACCTTTTGAACGAACCTGACGGATCAGCGCCATCATATTGCGAAGAGCAAAAACTGAATAATATTCAGCCTGTGTAGGCAGGATCAAAAAATTGGATGCCATGAGAGCGTTCTGCGTGATCGCACCAAGAAATGGGGGACAATCCATGAGTACGAAGTCATAATTTCCATTCAAAGTCGCAAGAATATTCTGAAGAAAGAATTCATATCCTGTTCTGGAGGGAAGCAACCTCTCAGCCAGGCCAATTTCACTGTTGGAAGGGAGGAGGTGCATATTCTCAACGGGTGTCGGACAGATCGATTCAGTGATGGGCAAATCAGAAAGTATGAGATTTACCACTGAATTGCTTTTTTCTCCCGGTTTCATACCAAGAGATAGTGATAAATTTGCCTGAGGATCAAGATCGATTACAAGCACTTTATAACCAGCCTCAACCAATGCACCGCCCAAGGAAAGCGTGGTAGTGGTTTTTGCTACACCACCTTTTTCATTCGCAATAGAGATTATGTTGGTCATAGAGAAGCAGCACCCTCATTTGGAAGTGTGGATTCAGAACCGGTTGATTCTACTTCTGGTGCATCAGGAATTGACTGATGGTCAATATTCAGCACAATTTGAGCCTGCTTTACACCCAGGTTGCGTTTCAATTCCTCGAGCGTGATCATCAGCATTTCTTGTGGATCATTGGTCGATCTGATCTTGCTTGTAATCTCAAGCACTTTCCTCTCACGATCCGCGCGGCGGATGGTTTGCTCGAACAAGCGGGCATTTTCAAGGGTCTGAGCCACCTGGTCAGCTACCGCTTGCACGGTCGAAAGTTCGCTTTGACTCCAAACATATTGCTTATCGGAAGATTCCTTTAAATAAATTGCACCAATTGACTCGTTGTTGAGGATGATCGGAACTGCCATGACTGAATGCGTTTCATTATTGTCCGTGATTGATTTCTGAGTTCGAAATACCGGGCGGGTAGTATTGAGAACCATATTTATTTCAGGCAGTTCCTCTTCAAATGGAACGAGACCATCCGGAGTGAATTTATAATTCCGATTTCCAACTTCGATGTTTTGACGTTTCCATTCCTGCCGCAGATACTGGCGGTAAAGGTTCTGAGATTCCTCGAGAGCTCTCGACGTCTCTTCATAGAGCTGGCTGTTATTGATCGCGATAGCGATTTGGTCAGACAAGGTAGAAAACAGCTCGATATCTTCTGCTGAAAATGCGTTCGATTCGGTTGATTGGACATCCAGAGCACCAATAATACGGTCGCCCAATTTCAATGGAAGGGCCATTTCTGATTTGGTTTCCGGAAGGTCCGGGTTATTGAAAAACACCGCGTCCTCACCAACATCCGTTGCAATACGAGGCTCTCCAGTTCCGGCTGCGTAACCCACGATACCCACCTGTCCCACTCGCAAGCGGTGCTGCCTGGCAAGCATACGCTTTCCACCTTCCGAGTTGGCTGCCCGCAGAACAGCGTACTCTCCGCTAGGATCCAAAAGGAAAATACCGGCGTGGTAAAAACCAAAACGCTCGCTTACCAACCTGGTAACTGTGGTCAATAAGGTATCCAGCTCGCGGGTGGAAACGATGCTTCTGGCTACATCAGAAACAGTTTGGAGCTGGCGAGATCTGAACTGAAGCGATTCATTTTGTTGCACCAGTTTTTGTGTTCTTTCACGAACGCGATTTTCAAGGTTGTCGATCAGTTCTTTGACCTGCCGTGTCATCGAGTTGAATGATTTTCCCAGTACACCGATTTCATCGTTAGAAGTGATCCTGGCTTCCACTTCGAAATTACCAGTGGAAATTTTTTCTGCTGCTTCGGTTAACCTGATGATTGGCGCAGAGAATACGTTTGCCACCACTGTGATCAGAATGCCCACCATACCAGCGATGATGGCAGAAATGGTGGTTGAAATCCGGTTTTGCTCTGCCAGGGAGGAAATAAGGTTGGTCCGATCTTGCAGAAGGATCACTGTCCAAGGTCGAGAATTAATCTTTTTAACAACACCGGAGAAGGAAAAATCAGCGCCTAACAATTTCATTGAAGTAATGAAATAGGGGTTGGATGGCGGTGCTGAAAGTGCTTTGCTGAAATCCGTTTGGGAGATCGCGATGTTTTCAGGAGTAATTGTCGCCGGTATGCGATGCTCGGAAAGCAATTGGCTATATTGAGTATCTGTTAATGGAGTTACTGAGTGGTAAATCTGATCAGGCAGGTAACCATCAGCCAGACGAATGCCGTTTTCATCCACTAATATGGGGTAGGATCGAAAACCTAGTATGCCTACATTTTCCTCGATCATATCCTGGAAAATTCGTGCATCGTACCTTGTCCGTAAATAGCCAATGGTCATGGCTTCTGCATCCTTTACAGGCGCAATAAATGCAATGTATGATTCCCGGTTGTCAGGTAAAAATTCGACGGGCGATACAAAGCTGGTACCAGACGATGAAGCAGCCTGGAAATAACTTGTGGCACTTTCAGAGACACCAGCATTTTGCCGTTTGGTGTCATAGATGTTCTGACCTGAAAGATCCAAAATTGCATACGAGGGATAAAAATCAGGTTCGGTCGCCTGCAAGGCTCTGAATGCTGCTCCTAGATCTGATGAGACAGCACTATATTGACGAAGGTTGGGGTTAAGCTGCAAGTAATTGCGAACTAATTGATTTGAGGCTGTGTTGACAACAGAATCAAGGTGTGTGGCAAAGAAATCATCAATTGATTTTCCTATTTGACCTGACGCTACGGAGAGCGATTGATTCACCTGATTCTGCATGGAGGTCTGAAGGTAACGGTTGTTGATAATTGACAGAATAACCAATGGGATCAGGGTCAATGCCAATGATCCCAGGATCAGCTTTGTTCGAATTGTGGCAACCAGGGTGCTTCTGACAAACAATCCGATCGTCCAAATTGAAAACAGCAACGCAAATGCAGCAACAATTCCTGAAACCATGGGATTGTTGGTTTGGGGAAAAGGAGAAATAACATTTGTGAGAAATGAGGCGATGGCCCCAATAATTCCTAGCGTGATGATCCAATCACTCGATCCGCTTCGAGGAATGAATGTCGACAATAGAAAGGCAATGGAGATGGCAATTACCGCGTACGGAATGCCTGAAAATGACGGGTAGACGGCAGATAATAATGCAATGCTTACTTCAAGTAAAAACGTAAAAAGAAAAACCTTGACCCACGCAGGAGCATGAAATAAATTTAAGGTGGATAAAATACCAATCACAAAGGTTAGAAAAAAGCTGGCAGAAAGGAGGAAAAACTGAATTCCATGATTGGTGATGGCCGAAATTAAGAAAATCACGCCAAAAACACCGGTCAAGGAGAGCAAGGGAATCAATCTCCCCATGCGTCGGTCGTTTAATTCGGGGGGATTATCGGAAAGATTTACATTTTCTAAAGAATGTTGATCCTGCGGCATTTTTCCTCCAACCTAAAAGATGGTTATTGTTCGCTTTCCTGAGTTTTTAATTGGATTCGAACTTCGTTGACTCCGAGTGAACGACCCAATTCAGCCGCGGTTGTTTGCAAGATGCTATCAATATCTCTTGCGGTACGAACCTTGTTCGCAATCGAACCAACCACTCTTTCGCGATCTGCCCGATCCTGAATATCTTCCAAGAGGCGGGCATTTTCCAGCGCTACAGCGAGGCGAGAAGAGGTGATTTCCACCATTTCCTCGAGTTCTTTGGGGATGGATTTTCCGTTGTATTTGATATTAAGAACGCCCAGGGACTGGTCTCTCATCATGATTGGCATTGAAAGGGTGGCTGTCGGCGTCGAAGGATCACTATCGTCATCATTGGCAATTACTTTCTGTGCATTCTGCACGACCTCCAGTTCCACAGGATCAAGGATCTCTTTCTTCTCAAGCACACTGTCTTTAAATTTAAAACTTAATGCATTTCTGGACCCTTGCAAATGGCTACGCCAGGACGATTGAGAATAGGCAGAATATGCTCCTTCAAGCTCTGTCAGCGAGGCTTGCAGGGCTTCAATTTGTTGAGTTTTCTCAATCATCGCAGCTAATTGATCTGCCATGGTCTGCAAGATATCAGAATCGTCCTGAGAAAAGGCATTAGTTTTCTCTGATTGAATATCGAGAGCGCCGATGACGCGGCTGCCGATTTTTAATGGGATAGTGATTTCGGATTTTGTATCAGGAAGGTCGGGATTTTTTAGGTGCAGAATATCAACTTCTACATCTAATGCCATGCGAGACTCACCGCGGCTAACGACAAAACCGATGATTCCCTCCCTTAATCTCACCTTGTAATTCCTAGACAGCAAAGCCTTGCCGACAGCACCGGTAGCAGCCTGTAGAATTGCATTTTCGTTATTATTGTCAGAAAGGTAAATCCCGACAAAATAATAACCAAATTGGGATTTAATCAGATCGGTTGCGTCTTGCATCAGATCTTTGGTCTTTTGTGTTTCCGCAATGGATCGAATGATCTGGCGACCCGAAATTAGGTGGGAGCGGCGGTTATCCATTTGGAATTCCATCGCCCGCACCCGATCAGAAATTACAGTATTGTCGTACCGAAGTGACAATTCTTCATTCTGTGAAAATTGCAAAAGCCTAATCATTTGAAGCAGATATCGATTTGTTGGTGAAAGAATCACATAGATTAAAAACAATAGGATCACACAAGTCGTTATCCAGTAAATGATGGAATTCGTGTCCACAACGGATATGCCATGGCGGATGACGTTGGTTTGGATCAGCGTTCCGATCAACAAAGTTGTTATGCCCGAGAATACCAGGCCTGTTATCCACCATGATCTATATCCAAGTAAACCAAGCACCAGAACCGCGATGAAAAAGTAGAGCATGCCATTGGCATTCAAACCGGAGGATAACAGACTAAATACTCCTGTGCCGAAAAACACCAGGCTGAGCAAGAGCGTACGTAACATGGAATCAATCTTGCGCAGAAAAGTGATCAAGAAAAGCAATCCAAATAGAATTACGGTAGCAATGGCTGATACTGCATCGTTCTGCTGGACAGAAATGAACAGGTTGATAAAAAACAATATGGTGCCCAGGATGAGGTTTCCGTTTAAATAATTCTGTATGAGTTCCGATTTTAATGAATCGAGACCTCTGGTAGCAGATTCGGCGGCTTGGGATGATTGATTGGTGGTTTGTGTCATTTAACCTCGCGATCGAGAAGCCACTTATTATTGGATTCCTCTGGTGGGAGAAGGGAGATCGAAGCTTCACTAACTGACGGCAATTTTCCATATTCCATGACAGCGGTCTTAATGATCTCTTCAATGGTCAATGCTTTGGAGAATTGAGCAGTAATTTCGTTGATTTTCTGTTCCTGCAAGGCGGAACGTTGAGTCTCTGCGAGTAATCGTGCATTTTCCAAGGCGATCGATGTTTGCGAGGAAATGGATTCTATGAATTCGATTTGGTTTTCCGAAACTGCATGTTGATCCATTTCGAGATTGAATTGTCCGATTATCTCATCACGAATCTTGATGGGAACTTTGATCGTGGTCAGATTCGCCTGTACTTCAGGGGCTCGATCGTTTTCAAATTCAAATTTTATTTCCCCTGAGCGGTCCAGATTACTCCACCAGGATTGCTGGACATAATCGCGATTTAATGTCTGAATTTCGTCCAAGGCTTCCTGAGTTCTTTTGAAAGAACTGGCGTTCTCCAACGCGATACTGATGCTATCCGCAACGCTTTGAAGGATCAGGATATCGTTTTCGTCAAATGCGTTTTCTTTTTCGGATTGGACCGAAATGGCTCCAAGAACATTAATACTGCTCACGATAGGAAGCGCCAATTCGGAACGGGTCAAGGGCAGGAACGGGTTATCGAAGTGAACAGCTTCGTCGCCGACATCCAGCGCAACACGAGGTTTCCTTGTTTGTGTTGCCCAACCGATCATCGAATATCCACCAACCGCAAGGCGGTGTTTGGATGCGAGCATGCGTTTTCCGGCCTCACCAGTGCCATATTTCAATATTGCGTATTCGCGGGTATTGTCGATCAAGAATATGCCCACGTAATACAAATCGAATCTTTCTTTGAGCAGATCCGCAACTTGTTGGATCAAAATATCAGGATCAAGAATGCTTGATACTTTTTGTGAGATCTCTGAAGCGGTTCTTAATTGAAATAACCGTTTTTCAAGTGATTTGGATTGCTCTGTTAGTTTCTGATCCAGGTCAACCTGGTTCTGCCTGCTCTGGTTCAAGTCGTGTTGCTTCTTAATCAGGATCGATTTCAAGGATAAAAGTGATAAATTGCCGACCAGACCCACCATTACCGCAAGAAGTACGTCAATTGCTATCTCCCTTAGGGTCACGGGATTCAATCGCGATGCGACCAGGCCCGATTGGAAAAGGACAGCCCAAAAAAGTACGGTCACAAGGCTAATTCCCAAGCCAACACGCGTAGGTGTTTTATATAAAAGGATGGTGGAGAGGAGGGAAAAACCAAGTAGAACCAACAGTGCCACACCACTCCATCCATTAATTGAAAACACGATATTCGCAAATATGTAAACGACGGCTAATTCAGCAATCGAACGCACCCAGTACGATATATTTCTGCGGAGAATAAGCGCCAACGAGGAAAGCAACAATATTACGCTTCCAATGAATAAGGTCCAATTGCTGGACTCAATAACGGCAATATAGGAAACCAAGGTGAGGATAAAACCGATGGCCAATCCACCGAAAAGAATATACTGTAAAAACCTTTCCTGCCAAATTTTCAGGTCATCGGATGAATCAAGCGTATCCGGTATTGAGTTTGGTAACAAAGACGTTAGAAAATTCATTTTCCAAACTCCTTTACATCCTTGGAATCAGGGATATTTACCTCGAGTTGAGATTGAGACATTAATTGGATTGAACCTTTTCGAATGTTTAGGGCATTGCAAATTTCCGACAAGGATGTTTGCATAATCGTCTCAAGATCAACAGATCTACGGATTTTGCCAGTAATTTCATACAATTGCCGTTGACGTTCAACTTGAAGGCTGATCTGATCCACAAGTTCGATGTTTGCGATGATAGAACCCAGGTTGTTCGCCAGGGTGGTGATGATTTCCTGATCGCTTTCGTCGAAACTTCCAGGTTCATTACTTTCAACATTGATCACGCCATAGAATTTATTGCCATACATAACGGGAACGGAAAGGATCGATCGGCTAGAAGACCCAATGGGATTTGCAGTTTTTGTCTTGTGTGTATCCTCAATTCGAATTGGTTTTTTGTTCTTAATTACAGACCCAAATAAACTATCTGAAATGGTCAACCGCAGATTATTTACTTCTGGAATGGAGTATCCTGCATGGCTCATTAATAATCCATCCTCGCGGTGGTCAGATGTAATGAATGAAATCTGGTTACTCGGCATTGCCAGGTGGACTGTTTGTACGGCATTGCGTATGGCGTCTTCGATCGTGACACTTTGACCGGTTGTTGCAGTCACCTGATGCAGCAGTCGATGCCTTTCTAGGGTTGTTTGAGTTTTGGCATACAGGTCGGCGTTTTCAATTGCGACAGAAAGCTGATCTGCCATGATCTGTAGAATATTCACATCTTCAGGAGTGAAGGCGTTAGCCTGCTGTGATTGAACATCAAGCGCACCGATCAATTTGGTCCCAACTTTCAACGGGATTGCCAGTTCGGATTGGGTTTCAGGCAGCAAGGGATTGGGATAATAGTTTTTCTCTTTGGTTACATCATTCACCACCACAGGTTCCACACGGCTGGTCGCCTGTCCGACGATGGAAGATGAACCAACTGCAAGTTTATGGCCAGAAGACTTCATTTTTGCACCGGCTTCTCCAGTTGACTCGCGAAGAACTGCATATTGACCGATGGAATCGAGTAGGAAGATGGAGGAATGGTAGAAACTGAATCTAGATTTAACTAGATTCACCATTCTTGAAAGCATTTCATCGAGTTGAAGAGAACCCATGGATGTTTCCCGGGCGATCTCTGAAGCAATCACCAATTGCGAGCTTCGATGTTCGGCAACCTGCTGAGTATTGATCAGCTCTGTGATATCGCTTGATATCTTCAGCACGGAGTTGGTGGAACCATCCTGAGATACTAGAGGTATCTTACTTGTAAGCTGCCATTGTTTTTTACCGTCTTTGGATATCGTTTCACCTATTTCGCCGAGCGACGGAGTGCCGGATTCGATAATTTGTAAATCTGAATCTTGATAAGCTTCGTCACCCTTGGGAATTGTTGGATCAAACTGGTTGAGTAAAACTTCGGGATTTGAAACGTTTACGGATTCTGCGAATGAGTTTGACACACGGATAAATTTACCTTCAGCATCCTTGATCACAATCTTGTCTGGAACATTTTTCAAAAGCGAGTTGAGCAGGAATCTTTCCTGATCATATGCTTGCATGGCTGACCGTTGGGATTCAAGCAATTCCACATTACGGATGGACGTACCGATCTGAGGAGCAAGAGTTTTAAGAATATCTGTGTTAAGTTCGCCGAAACGATTGGTATAGTTTTTCTGCAGTAACGCAAGCGCACCCACCGTTTCTCCGTTTACGATCAAGGGGATGCCAAGAAACGAACGTGTAGAAAGACGTTTATTGAGCGCATCGACCGTAAAAAGGCCAATGGCGTTGGCATCACGATGAAGAATTGTTTTCCCGGAAAGCAAAACTTGAGAAATCAGATCGTTGGAATATGGATAGGACGGAATTTCTTCTTTTTCTTCATCCATATAGAAGGGAACAATTATGTTTCCATGTTCCTTATCATCCCATGCAATTGCGAAACCGATATCTTCACCCAGGTTTCCCTTAATTTCTTCAAATAAATTTTCGAAAAGGTCATTGAGGTCGGTTGCAGTTGCGGCAGCTTCACCCACGGCAGCAATGGTAGATAATTCCTTCGTACGGAGATTTAATTGCTGGATGAGTCCAATTCTTTCGAGCGTAGTGCCAACGATTTCGCAGAAATTGTGATACGGCTGTACCTGAAGACTGGTCAATGGTTCAGAACCGCGAGAGCCAACTGCCAGCAGGTGCGTCATTTCTCCAGATTCAAGGATGGGGATCAATGCCATTGAAGTGCAGCCACGTTTATCGAAATAGATCGACAAATTCGAAAAGTCATTTGATTCCTTAAGGTCTTCGATGATGACAGTGTTTCCTTCCCTTAGCCGCGGAAGCCCTTTGACTAATGGAATGGTAAAGTCAATCAAAGCCTGGTCGGCATTCGAAGTATTTGGATCAATAAATGTGAGAATGCGAACCTGGTCACTTTCACATTTGAAATAGATATTCACAAGCCCCGATTGTTCAAAATACCCGGCAATACTAGTCTCAATCTCTTCAAGGGATTTTACCTGCGACAATTGACGTGAAACCTTATATAAGGAAGTGGTCTCTTTGAGGTCAAGCTGTGCATTTTCGAGGGTTTGAATATTCCGGATACCTGAAGCAATCTGATCTGCAAATGTATTTAAAATGGAGATAGTTTCTGGATCAAAAGCACCAGCCTGTTCGCTCTGCAGATCGATGATACCGATCATGGTGTCTGAGAGCATAACCGGAATGGTCGTTTCAGATTTCGTTGTGGCGAGAACGCCTCTATGATCTGAAAACGTCTTTTCCAAATCGATATTATCTGTAATACGGGTCTGTTTGTTGAGACAGGTCCAACCAATCATTGATTCAGCATATGCGCCAAACAGCAGGCCTTTTTCAGGAAGGGTCGCGGTATCGTCAACACAATTATTCACAAGCAAGGTGGCCTTATTGTGAAGTTTGTCAAAAACATAGAATGCTGCATATGGAATATTTAATCTTTCAACCAACAGTTTCGGGATGCTTTCGTAAATCACAAAACGATCGGCCGAAGAAATTGCGGTTTGGGCGATTTCCGTTGCAGTTCTCAATTGTTGTGTTTTTTCTTCGACGCGGGTTTCCAGCGAATGGTAGTAACCGGTAAGTTCATCCACCATTTTATTGAATGAATAAGCGAGCAAACCTAACTCGTCTTTACGGCTCACCTTTGCGCGGAACGACCAGTCACCAGAAGCAAAACCCTGTGCACGATTAGCCAGATCGACCAGTGGTAGGACAACGCTTCTGGCTGCAATGGTAACGATCACACTGGAAATCAACATAACCGCAAGAATTAGCAAGAGTGTGAATGGCAGAATTGATCGAACTTCTCCAAACACACTTTCGGAAGGGACCTCAAGAATGAAAGCAATATCCAGGCTGGGTACCTGTGTAATAAATGAAAATACCGGCTGGTTGGCAATATTTTTATATTCAAACCCTGTGCCGGATCCACTTTCGGAAATGTAACCCGAGATCATTTTTTGTTGCGATTCCGGAAGACTGTTAATTAAGAGAGAAGACGAACCTGGATAGTCTGTAACAAATGTTCCGTCAGCGGAAACGATATACGCCCTTGAAGAAGCGAGAAGGGTACGAGACGATTGCAAAATTTCGCTGGGGAGTGTTGTCGGAGCAAAACCAATAACAGTGGCGGCGGTCTGACCTTTCTGATACAACGAAGAAGCTGTAACCAGTACAAATTGTCCAGGGTAAAGACCACCAGGATCATAAGCAAGAATGGATTGATTCATTCCGATCAAATTCTTGAAGGTTGGTTCAGAATTAACAAAATCAAGAGTAGCAGATGAATCCGAAGAGGCAAGGAGGTTGCCTGACAGATCAAAAATGGAAACTATATCAAAGGGACTGCCTGTTGGTGTTTGAATAAATTCAGACAGATAATCTTTGAAAACACCTTTGGCAAAGATGAAATCAGGATCAGACTGTTCTTTTAGAAGACGTGCGAGGAAATTGTTGATGTATTGATATTTTTGAATCTCGGTCAAGGCTACCAGGTTAATATTGGCTTGTTGGTTTAATTTCTGGATGTAGGTGTCTGTAATGGAACCAAGCTGAGATGAGGTCTGGTCTTCCAGAACTTGCTGTGTTCTGAAGTAGGTTACAAAACCGATAATCAAAGCCGGCACAATTGAGATGATCAGCAAGCCGATGACAACGGTTCGGATTAGGCTGCCTTTCAGCTTAAACGGTTGGGGGGTAACCTGAACAGTGCCGGTTTGATCTGTCATTCCTTACTCCTTATTCATATTCCCAGACAGGTATGCCTGATAGTATTTTTCTTATTTGTTCCGGAAATCGATCAGGATTTAATGGTTTACCAATGAAGCCATCAAAACCTGCAATTTTCGCGCGTTTTAATTGGTCCAATCCTGTAACGGCAGTTACAGCAACCACAGGAATGCTCCTGAATTTCTCACTCTGGCGGATCTTTCTTAACGCGCCATAACCATCCTCGTAGGGCAGACGAATGTCCATCAAGACAAGATCTAGTTTCGATAAGGTTTCAGCGAATTCGACAACCTCAAAGCCGGAGGTTTTCCATTCACAATGAATTCCAAGATTGGTTAACATTCGGGCTATTACCATAAAATTACCAATATTATCCTCCACGACCAATATGGTAATTGGTTGATCAGACGAAGGACTTGACGACAACGATGCGGAGGAATCCATCATATTAATTTTTGTGAAGTATGTTGAAATTTAGAAAACGATCTATCTGAACCAGAAAATTATCGATATCGATTGGCTTTTCAATGTATCCGTCACAACCAGAGCGGAGAGATTTTTCTCGATCGCCGCGCATGGCGTTGGCTGTGATAGCGATTATTGGGATTTTATTGACACCAGGGATGGTTTTTAACTTGGAAGTCAGCGTATAACCATCAACCCCTGGAATGTTAATGTCCATCAGGATCAGATCCGGCGTATACCGTTTGAGAGCTTGAACGGCCTGGTAGGCATTTTCTGCCTCAATGACCTGGTAATTTGCAGAATATAACAACCTGCGGACCAGAATGCGATTGTCAAAATTGTCTTCGATGTGAAGGATGAGTTTTTGAGTTTGCATAGGAAGCCTTTTGAGATAATTAATTCTAGCATAAATAACAAAAAATAAACTTACAATATTGCTAATAATTTACAATAAAGTGACACAAAAATATTAAATTCCACCTGACAGCATGGGTAAGGTGCAACTTTTACACCAAATATGAGGATATTATGATTGAATTTGGAAGATTAAACAAAAAGAGCGGGTGATGGGATTCGAACCCACGAATACCACCTTGGGAAGGTGGTGCCTTACCACTTGGCGACACCCGCTTGCCTTACTAAATTCTGGAATTTATTGTAAAGATAATCGCGATTATTGTCAATCTTACTATTCGCTCATTTTGAGGGGAGAAAAATATTTGAGTTCAGTATGCAGTTCAAGAATTTTCTGTTCGGCATCAACCAGAGCCTATTCAGCATTCTTCTGTCCCGGTAGTGGCGTAGAGAGGAAGGGCATGATTCGCGTAGGTAAAGTTCACTTCCTGAGTGCTCAACCATGCGAAGAAATCTCATCGCCGGACTGATTGACAAAACCGCTATGGTATAATTTTTTAAGTTTTGAAATCAATTCATCAGGAGAACACATTGGCAGCCAATCCTTTAAGTTGGTTGATGGGTTTCTTTTCACTGGATATCGGCATTGATCTGGGCACTGCGAATACGCTGGTAAACGTTCGTGGCAAAGGAATCGTCATAAACGAACCTTCATGGGTAGTGATCAATAAAAAAACCAGGGAGACCATCGCGGTCGGGAATTCAGCCAAAGAAATGGTCGGGAGAACACCCGCAAATTATATAGCCATCCGACCTTTGAGGGATGGGGTGATCTCGGAGTTTGAAATCACAAAATCGATGCTTGAATATTTTATTGGTAAAGTACATCAACAAACCATAGTTCCCATGCCGCGCCCACGGGTAGCGATTGGGATTCCTTCAGGCGCCACCGAAGTAGAAAAACGAGCAGTGTATGATGCGGCTATGGCAGCTGGAGCGCGCGAGACTTATTTGGTGGAAGAACCTCGCGCAGCCGCGATCGGTGCCGGTCTACCGGTCAATGAAGTCAAAGGGACAATGATCGTTGACATTGGCGGGGGCACAACAGAAGTTGCAGTAATCTCCATGGGCGAGATCGTAATCTCGCGTTCCTTAAGAATCGCCGGCGACGAAATGGACGAGGATATTCTTCAGTACATTCGGAGGAAATATAACTTATTGATCGGTGAGAGGATGGCGGAGCAAATTAAAATTGCCATTGGTTCCGCCTACCCTTTGCAAACCGAATTAACAATGACTGCACGCGGAAGAAACCTGATAACGGGACTTCCCGGGTCGATAGAAGTTTCTTCTGTCGAAATCCGAGAGGCGATCAACAGCTCGGTTCAGGTGATCATTGACACCATAAAGGATGCATTGGATGAAGTGCCACCGGAGTTGATCTCTGATCTGCTTGATTCTGGAGTATGCATTTCCGGCGGCGGCTCTCAGATCCTGGGATTGGTGCCAAGGTTGAAGGATGACTTGAATCTACGAATTTGGGTTGCCGATGATCCGTTGACCTGTGTTGCCAGGGGTGCAGGAATGGTGTTGGAAAACCTGCCCATCTACAGGCAATTCCTTGTTGGTTTGGATCGGGGCAACAACCGAGGATAGATCGTAAGTAGTGTTCATATGAAAAAAATATCATCACGAACATGGCAGACCATAACGATCATTCTGGTCGTTGCAGGAATACTTGTTCTTTCAATCAGCGGTTTGTTGGATAAGATTGTTGGCAAAGCTGTTAATCCCTTGGTAGATGTACAAGGCTGGTTTTCAACAAGATTCCAAACAATCGTGGAATTCTTCACCATTCCAAGAGACGTGACGACTTTACGACAGCAAAATGCCATCCTGCAAAATGAAATTTCCAAGTTGCAGACTGAAAACCTGCAATTGCAGCAGCAACTGGTCGAAACAGACATTCTGTATGCCTTATTGGATTTTGCGCGAGAAAAACCGGAAAATCAATACGTCGCGGCTTCTGTAATCGGTAAAGATCCCAGCCCATTTCTCAACTACATCATTATTGATCACGGATCAGACGATGGCGTTTTTAAAGGAATGCCGGTTGTCACACAGCAAGGTCTGGTCGGCAGAATCGATGCAGTAACAGCTTCGGCTGCAAGAGTTCAGCTTCTATCTGATCCCGGTTCTGTGGTCAATGTGCGGCTCCAGGATAGCCAGGCTGAAGGACAAATTCAAGGCTCAATCACAGGCGATCTTCTTCTTGAGAGAGTCAGCCCTTCGACAATATTAAACGATGGCGACCTTGCGTTTACTTCCGGTCTGGGGGGATCATTTCCTCCAGAAATACTGATCGGGAAGGTTGTTTCACCGGAAATCAAGGAAAACGAATTATTTCAAACTGCGTCCATCCAACCATCCGTGGATTATTCCACCTTACGCGCGGTTTTGGTAATCACGAACTTCACGGCTGTAGAGATTGAACCATTGGTGCCATAAGCCGCTTTTTTACATATGAGTATATTAATCTCCTTACCAGTTGTTTTAATACTGATGATGCTGCAAACCACCATTGCCAGACAGGTAACGCTTCTGAGCGGGTCGGTTGATCTTTTGCTGGTTTGGATCGCCGCCTGGGCATTATTAAGTAAAGATAATTCAGCCTGGGTATGGGCGGTTGTTGCAGGTGTGGTTTTTAGTTTTGTTTCTGCTTCACCCTGGTATACGAGCTTAACTGCATACCTGGCGGTGGTTGTCATGGCTAAATTCATTCGCGGAAGACTCTGGCAATCTCCATTACTTTCCATGTTCGTGATCACAATTCTTGGAAGCATTATTCTATACACTCTTACCTTTATAGGATTAAGGTTGCAAGGAGCGGATTATCCATGGCAAGGTACACTGGTGAGGATTATCATTCCATCGATCTTCTTAAATCTTTTCATTTCAATTCCAATACATGCCTTGGCCAGGGATAGCGTTCGATGGATCATTGGAACTGAGGTTGAGTAATGAAATCCGATAATTTAGTCCAATCGGGATTGGAAAAGTGGCGGTTTCGCGTCATTTATATAATTCTGGCAGTTGTGTTTTCTATTTACCTGGTTCGGTTGTTCAGCCTGCAAATTATTAATGGTGAGGTGTATGCAGCGCAAGCCGAGGAAAACAGGATAAAAGATATTAGCGTTGCTACACAAAGAGGAAATATCTATGACCGCAATGGGTATGTCCTGGCTCAAAACGTTGCATCTTATAACGTTGCAATCACACCAGCATACCTTCCAACCGATCAGGGAACGACCGAGGAGATCTATCGTCAACTCTCTGCGCTGATCAATGTTCCTGTGACCAATGGAAGGGTAACCGATGAATCAGCAAAAGCATTTACCGAATGTCAGACAGATTTCGGAATAAAGGAAATCGTGCTGATCGGGGATACAAATGCGCCATTCCAATCCGTCAAAATTAAATGCAATATCGATACAGAAACTGCCATGATCATCAGTGAAAAAGGCGATGACTGGCCTGGCGTGAGCATTGAGACGGAAGCGGTACGGAAATACCCGACAGGATCGCTAACGGCTACAGTGGTAGGGTTTCTCGGTCCGATCACCGCGGAAGATGAAGAATATTTTACCAATCTTGGATTTGTAGCGGGTAGAGACAAGATCGGATTCGGTGGCGTAGAACTATCAATGAACGAGACGCTCATGGGAGCAAATGGTGAACGCGTGGTTGAGGTGGATAGCGCTGGAAAAGAAATCAAGGATATCGAATCTCCCATCGACCCTGTTCCCGGGAACAGCATCCGGTTAACCATTGATACGCGATTACAGGCAGCTGCATTAACCGCCTTAACCGATGAGATGAATTTTTGGAATACCTGGCTGAACCGTATACAATCTCAAAATGGCGTGGTGATTGCCATGAATCCCAAGACCGGCGAGATCCTGGCCATGGTCTCTTATCCATCCTATGAAAATAACCGTTTGGAACGGATCATCCCGGCATACTACTACAACCAGCTCAGCCAGGATCCTCTCAAACCCATGCTGAATCACGCAATTTCAGCCATGCACCCCCCAGGTTCGGTATACAAGATGGTAGCGGCGATCGGCGCATTGAATGAAGGAGTGGTAACTCCGGAACAGCAGATTCCTTGCCCGGGAACGATTTCAGTCATGCAGAAATATTCCGCCAACGACCCGGGCACGCCAAGGGAGTACGTGGGATATGACAGAAATGGGCATGGAATGTGCGACTTTGTGAAAGCGGTAGGCCTTTCGGACGATATTTACTTTTATAAAATCGGCGGCGGATTTGAAAATGATATACCCAATGGCGGACTGGGCGTGTGGCGGTCAAAGGAATATGCCGAAGCATTGGGTTATGGTAAAAAATCAGGAATTGAATTACCAGGCGAAGTCGACGGTTTGGTACCCGATCCGACATGGAAGCGTATCTATCGAGCGGAAAACTGGTCAACCGGCGATACATATATCACAACAATCGGACAAGGATATGTGTTGGCGACGCCTTTGCAGGTGCTTCAATCATTTGCGATCCTTGCCAATGACGGCAAGTATATGAAACCAACACTTATCAAGGACATTTTGGATGCTGAAGGCAACGTAGTCAAGGCATTTGAACCGCATCAGGTGTGGGATATCACAAAAGACCCATTGATCGATATACTTGATGAGAACAATAAACCCACCGGCGAGAAAAAGGTTGTCGAATCATGGGTGGTCGCAAAAGCCAAAGAAGGAATGAGACAGGTTGTGGTGGATGGAACTGCCACCAAAACGATGTCCGACCTGGAAATTCCATCCGCTGGAAAAACCGGTACCGCAGAATACTGCGATAATGTTGCCCAGGAAAAAAACCTTTGCCAACCCGAAGCCTGGCCAACTCATTCCTGGTATGTAGGTTATGCACCTTTCGACGATCCCGAAATCGCCGTGGTCGCATTCGTTTACAATGGCGGTGAGGGCGCCAGCGTGGCGGCACCTATTGTGGAGAGAGTTCTTGAGACTTACTTCGATCTTAAAAAGATCGATGCAGCCAGCAGTGCTGTCAAATAGGTAGATGACGGATTAATTAAGCATGTTTCGACGAGAATTTTGGCGCAATTTCGACTTCTGGTTATTTGGGGCGGTAATATTCCTTTGCATCTTTGGCTTGATCATGATCCGATCATCCATTGCCGGAAACATAGAACTGGCTGGATATGTCAACCGCCAGGCAGTGTTCTTTGGCATTGGCATGGTGGTGCTCATGATAGCGACATTGGTTGATTACCATTATTGGAAAAGCCTTTCCAAATTTTTCTACATATTCACCCTGGCATTTCTGGGGTTAATCCTGGTGGCCGGCAAAACCAGTTTTGGCTCTCAACGTTGGTTGGAAGTGGGGCTGGTAAACATTCAACCCGCAGAAATTGCAAAAATTGTTGTCATCCTCGTTTTGGCCAATTATTTTGCTGCCAACGAGAAAAAAGACAAGAATTTAAAATGGATCCTGTTGAGTTTTATCATCGTCGCTGCCATCGTCGTCCCAATTTTATTACAGCCTAATTTAAGTTCTTCAATATTGCTGCTGGTGATCTGGTTTTCAATGTTGTGGATCAGCGGTCTTCCACCAAAATATGTGTTGATTTTCGGCATTGGCGGCATCGTGCTGGCTGCTGCAGCATTTCCTTTTCTTGAAGTCTACCAGCAACAAAGAATACTTGACTTTATCAATCCGGATGCGAATGCCCGGCATGGAAATACCTACAACGTCGAGCAGGCGTTGATCACCATCGGCAATGGCGGGTTATTGGGAAAAGGATATGGGCATGGCACCCAGGTACAATTGCGTTTCCTTAAAGTTCGCTCCACGGATTTCATCTTTTCAGCCATGGCGGAAGAATTTGGTTTTATTGGGACAATTTTGATCGTTGCGTTACTCATCTTCGTGATCATTCGCTGCGTTCGAGCTGCGAGAGTATCCAGCGATATGTACGGAGCAATGATCGCATATGGGTTTGCTACCTTGATCGCATTTCAGACCATGGTTAATATTGGAGTAAACTTAAGGGTAATCCCTGTGACCGGTCAGACGCTGCCTTTTATCAGTTATGGCGGAAGTTCGCTGCTCTCGCTGATGCTTGGAATCGGATTGATCGAAAGTGTTTTATTGCATCGTAAACCTTAAAATGATGGAGAATTATGAATCTAGAGAATAAGCCAGCCAGAGTTCGTTTTGCACCTTCGCCTACGGGACACATGCACTTGGGAAGCGCTCGAACTGCGCTTTACGACTACCTGATTGCGAGAAAAACAGGTGGGCAGTTTATATTGCGCATTGAGGATACCGACGTTAAACGCTATATGCCTGGGGCTGAAGAAGAATTGATCAATGGTTTACATTGGCTTGGGCTAGATTTCGACGAGGGTCCGGGGATCGGTGGAGAATATGGCCCTTACCGCCAGTCGGAGCGCAAGGAAATTTATCAGGAGTACGGCAAGAAATTAATAGAGTCGGGTCATGCATTTTACTGCTTCTGCACGCCTGAAAGGCTGAGCCGTATGCGTGAAGAACAGCAAAAACGCAAAGAAGCACCCCACTACGATGGCACATGCAGGGATCTATCACCTGAGGAAGCCGAAAACCGAATTAAAAACGGAGAAAAATACGTGATCCGGTTCAAGGCGCCCAGGGAGGGTTCTACCACCGTAAAAGACCATCTGCGCGGTGACATTACAGTAGAAAACCGCACCATCGACGATTCGATTTTGATCAAATCCGACGGATGGGCGTTATACCACCTGGCAGCCATGGTGGACGATCATTTGATGAAGATCACTCATGTCATTCGCGGATCGGAATGGCTGCCATCGCTACCCCTGCATTCATTGATTTGCCGTGCCTTTGGCTGGGACGAGCCGGTGTGGATGCACCTTTCGGTTTTTTTGAAACCTAGCGGCAAAGGAAAGATGAGCAAGCGCGAATCCGCTGATTTGATCAAGGACGGTCATTCAATATTTATCAAGGACTTTCCCGGATTGGGCTATACACCGGAGGCGGTTGTCAATTGGGTGGCATTGATGGGCTGGAGTTATGACGATCACACTGAATTTTTTACCCTTCAAGACCTTGTAGAAAAATTCGATCCTGATCACTTGAATCCTTCTCCGGCGGCGATTAATTTTACCAAACTGGATCATTTTAACGGGCTGCATATTAGAAACCTGAGCGATGCAGAATTGGCAAAGCGCATTGAGCCTTTTTTCAAAGAAAAGGGTTATTCGCCGGACCGATCAACTTTGGAAAAATTGGCACCAATTTTAAAGGAGCGTCTGGCAACGCTGGATGATGCCGTTCAATTGGCGGGATTCTTTTTTGAAAAAGATGTAAATTACCAGGCAGAAGAACTGATACCCAAGGGATTATCAAAAGACCAAACCGTCAATATACTTCAGGATTCATATGAAATCATGAATCACGAAGGTCCAATGACCAAGGATATTAATGAATCCTTAATGCGAGATTACGTCGAAAAATCAGGACTGAGCGCCGGACAGATATTTGGCGTTCTGCGAATTGCCGTAACTGGTCAAAAGATTAGTCCCCCGCTTTTCGAGAGCATGGAAATCATCGGCAAAGAAACCGTACTTGCAAGAATAGAAAAAGCCATTGGATTACTCAAATAAATCCTGTACTCGGCACGAGAAAACGATGGAGTTTCCATCGTTTTTTTATCGAATTTCTGTTTTTATGTATGTCAGATTAATTAAAAACAGTCAAATGCATTCATAACAGAGGGAATGAAAAATGAATTATTCAAATGAGTACAGGCAAAAACTGCAATCACCTGAACAGGCGGTTGAGGTGATCCGCCCAGGTGACTGGGTGGATTACGGATTTGGTGTATGCGGAGCGATTGTGCTGGATCGAGCGCTGGCGAAAAGGGTGGGTGAATTATCCGATATCAAAATCCGCAGCGTTCTGCGCATCGACCCACTGGAAATTATTGCCGCAGACCCCAAGGCGGAGGTATTCACATATAACAGCTGGCATTTCAGCGGGTACGAAAGGAAACTGCATGACCAGGGACTTTGCCATTATATTCCCATGGTATACCGCAACCTTCCCCGTTATTATCGCTCCGGATTGGAAAATGATGTGGCGATGATCTCCGTTGCACCCATGGATAAACATGGATATTTCAACTTCTCACTCGCAAATTCAGCCACGCGGGCGTGCCTGGAAAATGCGAAAACCGTAATTGTTGAGGTGAATGACAAGTTACCACGAGTACTGGGGGGAATCGAGGAGTGCATCCACATTTCGGAAGTGGATATCATTGTGGAAGGCGAAAATCCTGCTCCAAAAACGCTGCCGGAATGTGAGTCCAGTGAAGCAGACAAAAAGATCGCGCAATTGGTGGTGGAAGATATTCATGATGGATCAACATTGCAATTCGGCATCGGCGCACTTCCCAATGCCATTGGTAATGTTATTGCTGAATCCAATATCAGAGATTTGGGCATGCACACCGAAATGCTCACGGATGCATTTTTAACCATTTATAAAAAAGGAAACCTGACGAATAAAGCCAAAAATTTCAATAAGGGAAAAGGAGTCTGGTCATTCTGCATGGGTTCGCAGGAACTGTATGACTGGGTGGATGAAAATCCTGGTTTGGCTGCGTATCCAGTCAATTACTCGAATGCCCCCGAGATCATTTCCCAGAATGACAACATGGTAAGCATCAACTGCTGCCTGGAGGTTGACCTGTTCGGTCAAATTTCATCCGAATCTGCTGGACCGCGCCATATCAGCGGCACGGGAGGGCAGCAGGATTTCTCAACGGGAGCGTTCATGTCGAAAAACGGAAAGGGATTCATTTGTTTCAACTCAACTTATGAAAAGAAGAGTTCGAATGAAATCAAATCCCGAGTGGTGCCAAATCTTCCCCAGGCTGAAATAGTGACAACACCCAGAACGCTGGTGCACACCCTGGTATCGGAATGGGGGAAGGCCAACCTGGCAGGACGTTCTGTTTGGGAAAGGGCAGAATTGATCATCGGCATCGCCCACCCAAATTATCGCGAAGAACTGATCAAAGCCGCGGAGAAATTGAAGATTTGGCGAAGATCAAATAAATAATTCGGCAATGTGATTAAAAACAAAAAGACAGGCTGCCCGTTACCTGTCTTCTCTTTCAATGGTCGGGGCGAAAGGATTTGAACCTTCGACCTCTTGCACCCCATGCAAGCGCGCTAGCCGGGCTGCGCCACGCCCCGAACAACGAAACGAATTATAACCACAAATGTTTTTTTTGACAATATGAATTTAAAAAAACATATAGAAAAATTGATGAGGGAAATCGGGGAATAAAATAGAAGCCGGAAAAGGCTGCGGTGCTGACTGGAATGGACTTCCGACTTCCAATATTATTCTACAAGATAGAATTTTTATTGGTAGTGAGGTATGACATGATTAATGAATGACTTTTAAAATTTATTGCATCTGGCGTAAAAGGTTGGCACCCAGAGAACCCTGGCTCCCGTCTCCCAATACAAACGATCCTTCTGTTTTATTTTCAACAGTTCCTTTTCATCCATCATCTCCCAAAGGTCGTTAATAATGATCTCCCATTCCGACTCCCACCACTCCGGTATCGACTTGATAGGGGATTGAAAGCCAGATACTCCATATTCGATGTTCATAAAGCCTGATTCTGCAAGCAATAATGGTAATTTTCTGCCTATCGAAACGTCAGCGCCCTGTTTTTTCAATGAGTCCGTTTGCAGCTTACCGAGAAATTCAAGATCAGAGGGAAAATCGATGCGAGATTTGTGATCAGGTTCGGCAAAGACCAAAAGGGTGCCGCCTGGTTTGAGTATCCTGTTCATTTCCAGTAACGCCTGAAGCGGTTTCGATACCCAAAGGAGAAAGTAATGGCAATATACCAGGTCAAAGGTTGCTTCAGGAAAGGGGAGTTCCAATGCGTTGCCGCAAGAAAACCCAATTTTTAGGTTGTTTCGTGTAGCAATTAGCAACCCCGGAAAATTCACATCCAATCCATGATGAAAACCAGGTGAAGAAAGCTGAAGATCAGAGCAAATGGCGCCTGTACCACAACCAACCTCAAGTGTGCGGGAGGTAGGTTGGAAACCAACACCCTTAATTAAATAGTCACGCAACGGTTTCGTCCAACGACCTTGCTGAGAGTAGCGTCGGTTCCAATCTACAGGCATTTATCTTTGCGGTTCGACTTTCCTGTTTCCAGAAATGGTTTCCCAAGCGTCGGAAAGGAAATTACCAATGCAACGGTCCGAACCCTGTCCCAACAACACATCTCCATCCGGTTCGACGTACACCCAGGAGCGACCGGCACCTTTTTTGGAGGCTTCAGTGTTTTCCATTTCGATGCTGAAGGGATTAATGGAGGAGTAAGGAACGGGCAAATCGTAAACAAGAGAGAAACCTTGTTCAGAGGCTAGCCTTGAAGCGGTTGATAATTCTGCGGAAAGGTTTTCATTGGTTGCACTTAAAGATAGCGAAGTAATGCCGATAGAGCGGAGTTTTGCGAGAATGCTGCTGATTACTTTTTTATTGCGGTCGTTTATTGTAAGGTGAACGGTTACAAAAATATCTTCATTGATCCCATCACGCAGCGACTCCCAGGATTGGTCATCCTCGGATTGCAGGATGATCATCAAATGATCAAGACCGGCATTGAGGAGTTCATGGAAATATTCAGAATCGGTCAAGCGCAATCCGTCAGTGATCAATCCCGTGACCTGCCCCAAATTTTCGGCATACTGAATGAGTTCAACCAGGTCAGGACGAAGAGTAGGTTCTCCCCCGGTAAAAACTACATGCGGGATACCGGCATTCCAGGCTTTGGTAAGAATTGCTTTCCACTCTTCAGAATCCAGCAAGCGCTTAACCCTGGTGACAGGTGCGTATACTCCTGAAGTCCCTTCAGAGGTCTGGTAGGTTAGTGCGCAATCCAGTCTGATTGGCGTGGATAATTCCTCAGAGTGAAGGTCGATGCGCTCCATATCGAGGAAAGTCTCAGGATCGAGATCAGGGGTTTTGACCAGCGCTTCGATGCGGATCTTGAAATCCTCGATGTCCCTCGCCGCATCT
>DAOUGM010000023.1:0-9755 GCA_034428895.1 Anaerolineaceae bacterium | reverse complement strand
CTTCATACTCAGCGGGTATCGCGCTGTGCCGGGCGGCGCCAGCTTTCAGGGCGTGCTGGTCAACGGTGCTCGCATTGTCGTGCCCCGCCAGGATGCGCGTTCTGATTCCATCATTGTCCGTTGACAATAAGTATTTTTGAGATTAATTAAATAACAACGACGGTCCTTCAAAAGGAACCGCCGTTGGTTTTATAAAAATATGCGGATTACTCTGCTTTGCGCTTTCCGAGCTGGTGGTCCAGCTGGTACAGCCCTCCAATGTGGCTGCCGATTTTGGTGACCATGTCCAGTATCGATGAAGAATTCTTTTCCTCTTCCACTTGCTCTGTAATGAACCACTGCAGGAAGACCTGGCTGGCGGTGTCCTTTGCCTCCAGTGCCTTGGCGTAGATGGCGTTGATCAGCGCGGTCACCTTCTGTTCGTGTGCATGGACCTTTTCGAAAACGTCTTTCACCGATGTAAACTCCACCGGTGGCTGCTCGATGGCCAGTAATTTGACCTTTTCTCCGCGGTCGATCAAATGCTCATGGAATTTCAGAGCGTGTTCCTGTTCCTCTGCAGCCTGTACCTTTAACCATGTGGCAAAACCGGGCAGGTTTTCCGCTTCGCAGTACGCCGACATCGATAAATACATGTAAGCGGAATAAAACTCGTGTTTGACCTGTTCGTTCATTAATTCAAATACTTTTTGGTCCATCGTTTTCCTCCATTGATTATTCTTATAAGATCAATCGCGAATGTGTTGCTTGAAATGATCTTTGCTTATCTTCATTAAGAATATTATAACAATTCAGGTACATTTTATCAAATTAGAAGATTATTAACAAAATGATTCGGCAAACTCCAATTTTTCAACGATAATAAGGGTATGGATTTTATTGCGGACAAACTGAGAGGCATCGCGGTCGGAGCAGCCGTCGGTGATGCGTTGGGCATGCCGCTTGAATTTCAACCCCCGCGGCCGCTGAACAACCTCGCCACAGAAATGATTCGCGGACCTTTACCCGCCGGTTCGTTTACCGACGACACCGAAATGGCGCTTGCCCTGGCGGAGAGCCTGCTCGTGACCAGTCCGTTGGATACGCGTGACCTCGCTGCGCGCTTTACCGGCTGGTACCAGTGCAGCCCTTCGGACATTGGCATCCATACTCAAAACGTGCTCAAGCTGATCTCGAACGGCGCGACCTGGCAGGAAGCCGCTCAAAAGGTTCAGACACAGAAACCGGATTCCGCGGCCAATGGTTCGCTCATGCGCTGCTGGCCGGTAGCCGTCGCCCGCTGGGATTCCCCCGCCCTGCTGGTGGCTGAATCGCGCCTCCAATCGGAGGTCACGCACCCCCACCCCGATTGCCTGAACGCCTGTGTTTTGATCAACCTCATCCTGTCCGATCTCGTCCACCGTCAGCCCGGGTCGCCCCCCGATGCAGCCATGCGCCAGGCGCTTGCCAGTGCCGTCGAGCAGGTCGATCTGGGGGACGATTTCCGCCTCATGGTGGACCTTGCGCCGGTACGCGCGCGTGAAAACCTGAAAAACACCGGCTGGGTGCGCCACACCGTGGAAAGCGCATTATGGGCGGTTCTCACCACGCGTTCCTTCGAAGAAGCGCTGGTACAGGCCGTCAATCTCGGCTGGGACGCCGACACCACCGGCAGCGTTACCGGCGCCATTGCTGGCGCCCTCTACGGTCTGGAAGCCATCCCCGCTCGCTGGCGCGAGGCGCTGCACGGTGAATATCCACTGCGTACCGGCAGGTTGTGGTTCCAAAAGGATTTCATCGAACTGGCGGATAAGCTTGCCGCGATCAATTAACTTCTCCAATAGATTTATCGATTGATTTAGCTTTCCCTCTTTTTGACGTGTCATTCTTCCTGCGCTATACTTAACTCACCGCATCGTACGCGCGCGAAGTTTCCTACACTTTTCAGGAGGTTTTCGTCCCATGGCTTCAGATCAACCGTTTAAGCTGACTTATGCAACGATGTTCAACCCACCGGAAGAGCTTCATGTCAAGTATGACGAAGCGCTTGCCAAATTAAAGGCTGAGTTTGGAAAAGAATACGGCATGCTCATCAATGGCAAGGAAGTATTTGCCGCTGAAAAGGTCGAAAACCGCTCACCCTCAGACACGGATGTTGTGCTGGGCGTCTTTCAAAAAGGTACCGTCGAACACGCCAACGCCGCCATGAGCGCCGCGCGCAAAGCCGCATATGGCTGGGCGCACACACCCTGGCAGGAACGCATCGCCATCGTGCGCAAAGCTGCATCCATCATGGACCGCCGCATATTTGAAATGGGCGTCGTCCTCTCCCTTGAGGTGGGCAAGAACCGCATGGAAGGCCTGGGCGATGTGGCTGAAACCGCCGACCTGATGCGCTATTCCTGCGACCGCATGGAAGCCAATAACGGTTTTGTTGCCGAAATGGGACGCGATCCCCTTGCCGGCTTTATCAGCACCAACCATTCCCATTTAAAGCCCTACGGTGTCTGGCTTGTGATCAGCCCCTTTAACTTTCCATGCGCCCTCACCGGTGGCCCCACGGGGGCTGCCCTGGTGGCTGGCAATACCGTGGTGATCAAGCCCGCCACCGATACCCCCTGGACCGCGCGTTTGATCACCGAATGCCTGCTGGAAGCTGGAATTCCTGACGGCGTTGTCAATTATGTCACCGGTCCCGGCTCCACGCTTGGACAGGCGCTCATCGACAGCCCCGAGGTCGACGGCATCACCTTCACCGGCTCCTTTGATGTCGGCATGAAGATCTTCCGCGACTTCGCCCAGGGACGCTGGGTGCGCCCCACCATCCTTGAACTGGGCGGCAAAAATGGCACCATCGTCTCCCGCCATGCAGATGTTGAAACGGCTGCCATCGGCATCCTCCGTTCAGCCTTTGGCTTGCAGGGTCAAAAATGCTCCGCCGGTTCACGTGTCTTCATCGAAGAACCTCTTTACGATAAACTGGTCACGCGCCTGCTGGAACTGACCAAAACCTTGAAGATCGGCGATCCCACTTCCCGTGAAAACTTCCTTGGACCGGTGGTCAACAAGAGCAGCTACAAGGATTACCAGGGCTTCGTCCAGGAACTCAAGGAAGCCGGAAAGATCCTCACCGGCGGCGAAGTACTCACCGACGCACCCTACGCCCGCGGTTACTTCTGCGCCCCCACCCTGGCTGAATTACCTTACACTCACCGCCTGTGGAAGCATGAAATGTTTGTACCCATCACCACTATCGGTAAGATCAGCAGTCTTGAAATGGGCATGAAATTGGCCAACGATGTCGATTACGGACTCACCGCTGGATTCTACGGCACCGAAGAAGAAGCCCATTGGTTCTTCGACAACATCGAAGCCGGTGTAACCTACGCCAACCGGCCGAACGGCGCAACCACCGGTGCCTGGCCTGGTTTCCAACCCTTTGGCGGTTGGAAAGGCTCGGGGTCGAGCGGCAAGAATGCCGGCGGCTTGCACTACGTTCAGTTGTACATGCACGAGCAGATCAACAACCTTGTGCGCAAAGCATAATTACAGGAACCTGGCATGAGCAAAATTTGCACTTTGACCGAAGCGATCCAGCAATACGTTCACGACGGCGACTCTGTCTTTTGCGCCGGATTTACTCATCTGATCCCGTTTGCAGCCGGGCATGAGATCATCCGCCAGGGTAGGAGAAATCTTACCCTGGCGCGAGCCACACCCGATTTGATCTACGACCAGATGGTGGCCGCCGGTTGTGCCAAAAAACTTGTCTTTTCCTACATCGGCAATCCCGGTGTGGGTTCCCTGCGCATCGTGCGCGAGGAAATGGAAGCCGGGCGCCTGGAATGGGAAGAGTACTCACATTTTGGCATGATCTCCCGTCTTCAAGCCGGTGCCGCCGGACTGCCCTTCATGCCCATGAACCAGAATGCCGCTCCCGATCTCGAAAAGAACAACCCCAATATCCGCCGCGTGAAGGATCCCTATTCCGGCAGGGATGTGCTCACCGTACCCGCCCTTCACCCGGATGTGGGTATCATTCATGTGCAGCGTTGTGATAAGCACGGCAATGCACAGGTTTGGGGCATACTTGGCGAGCAAAAAGAAGCAGCCTTCGCTTCAAAGAACGTGATCATCACCGCCGAGGAGATCGTCGATGAAGATATCATTCGTTCCGATCCGAATCGCACCCTCATTCCCGGCTTGATCGTCAAAGCCGTCTGCCATGTGCCGCATTGCGCGCATCCTTCCTATACCCAGGGGTATTACGACCGCGATAACGTGTTTTACCTTGGCTGGGACAAGGTCAGCGAAGACCGCGTATCGGTCAACGCCTGGCTGGATGAATGGGTTTTCGGCGTCAAGGATGCCGCTGAATACTGGGAGAAACTCGGACCCGAAACGCATGCCCGCCTGGCGGTCAAACCTCGCTTTGCCGCCCCGGTGAATTATGGCGACTATTAGATCAGGTGAATAACGCATGAGTGAACTCACATATACTGCTTCAGAACTGATGTGCATCAACGCTTCCCGCCTCTTGCGCGACGGCGATGTGGTTTTTGTGGGTGTCGGTTTACCCAACCTGGCCTGCAACCTGGCCCGCCGCACGCACGCCCCTGATCTTCAAATGATCTACGAGGCGGGCGTGATCGGCGCTCGTCCGAGCCGGCTTCCGCTTTCCATCGGCGATCCAACCCTGGTGAGCGGTGCCAGTTCGGTTTGCAGCATGTTCGATATTTTTTCCCTTTATCTCCAGCGCGGAAACGTGGACGTTGGTTTTTTGGGCGGCGCGCAGATCGACCGATTCGGCAACATCAATGCCACCGTGATCGGCGATTATCAAAAACCCAAGGTGCGCCTGCCGGGATCCGGAGGATCGCAGGAGATCGCCGGCTGGGCAAATCGCTGCTACATCATGACCCCGCACCAGAAACGGCGCTTCCCCGAGAAGGTGGATTTCATCACCTCCGCCGGATTCCTCAACGGGCGCGCTGAACGCGACGCCACGGGTGCACGCGGCGGCGGTCCGCTGGTCATTGTCACCAACCTCGGCATCCTCGAACCGGATGCCAGCGGCGAACTGATCCTCACTGCGCTTCATCCAGGCTGCACGTACGAACAGGTCCGCGAGAACACTGGTTGGGCAATTCGCGCCGCTGAAACGGTGCGCACCACCGAACCCGTCCTCACATCCGAGTTAAAAATTCTGCGCGAAGAACTCGACCCCGACGGAGCTTATCTGAAAGGATCATAAGTAGGTAACAAAATGGCTGGATCACGTAATATCGAAATCCTGACCACGGTCCCCTTTCCCGAACCGGTAATGCAGAGCCTGCGCGGCATCACGCCGCGCATCAGGCTTTCATTCCATCCTGCCAAAAAGGCTGAGGACATTCCCCAGGAGATATGGAACAAAGCGGAAGTCCTTTATACCGATATCCTGTTGCCCGATATTTCACTGGTACCCAACCTGAAATGGGTGCAATTCCACTACGCCGGCATTGATTTTGTCCAGGAATCCAGCTTGCTGACCAACCCTCAACTGAAGATCACCTCCATGAGCGGCGCTTCCGCCATCCAGGAGGGTGAGTATATCCTGGGCATGATGCTGGCCATGGGACATAAGTTCCCAGACCTGGTCATCAACCAAACGAAAGCCGAATGGCCTGCCGACCGCTGGGAACGTTTTTTGCCGGTCGAACTGACTGGTTCAACGGTGGGATTGCTGGGTTATGGAAGCATCGCCCGCGAAGTTGCCCGTCTTCTGCAGCCGTTCAATGTCACCATTCTCGCGGCAAAAAAAGACGTGATGCATCCGGTGGATGAGGGGTACACCGTGGAGGGACACGGCGATCCGGGCGGAAATTATTTCAATCGTCTCTACCCCATCGAAGCGCTTAAATCGATGATCAAAGACTGCGATTTTGTGGTCGTCACCCTGCCGTTGACCCCGGCCACCCGCGGACTCATCGGTGAAGCCGAGCTTAAGGCCATGAAGCCAGGTGCATTCCTGATCCACATTTCACGCGGCGGGGTCGTGGATGAGAACGCGCTGCTGCAGGCGCTGCAGGAAAAACGCATTGCCGGTGCGGCTGTCGACGTCTTCAGCCAGGAACCCCTGCCTGCGGAACATCCTTTGTGGAAAGCTCCCAACCTGTTCATTACACCGCACGTTTCAGGCTTCAGCCCAAATTACAAGGATCGCGCCGGAGAAATGTTCATTGAAAATCTCAAGCGCTATCTTCATGACGAACCATTACTGAACCTTTACAATCCGGAACGCTACTATTAATTATTGTTAGTGTTTTTCTATATAAATATTGCTTTATTGAAACCGGGATAATGATGACACTACTGGATGCGCCAAGTATTAAAGTAATTTTCTTCGACCTGGGGTTTACCCTGATTAATTATGAAGGAGATTTCTACCAGGGGATCAACAACTCTTATGCCGCGTTGGCGGGGTCGCTTGTCAATTTGGGGATACCCATTAAAATCGACGCTTTCACGCGAAAATTCGATCAGATCATATCGGAGTATTACCGTACGCGCGAGATCGATCTCATCGAACGTCCGGTGGAGCGCTACCTCGACCAGACCCTGGCATTCTTCGGCTATGAAAACGTTTCAGAGGAAACCATTCAATCGGCGCTGACCGAGATGTACAAAGAGACCGAAGCCCAGTGGCAAATCGAACCTAACGCAATTCGCACGTTGGAGATTCTAAAAGAGCAGGGGTATCGCCTTGGATTGATCACCAACGCCGCCAACTCTCCCGATTCCAACCGCCTGATCGACAAGTTCAATTTGCGCCGTTTCTTCGACGCCATCCTCATCTCCGCGGATGAGAAGATCCGCAAACCGGATACGCGCATTTACAGCCGCGCCTTGAAAAGAATGAACGTCAAGCCCGATGAAGCCGTCATGGTGGGTGACACCCTCACTGCAGATATCCTGGGGGCGCAAAACTCCGGCATGTACGGCATCTGGATCAAACGCCGCGCGGACCGGCCGGAAAACCGGAATCTCAAGGCGGATATCACCTCGGATGCAGTGATCGAGACGCTGGATGAATTACCCGATGCCATCCGATCCTTAAACTAAAAATTTCCGCCTTCGGGCGGAAATTTTTTCTTATGTCATTCTACTTTTTCGTCTTGGGGGTGCGGACGGGTTCGGCAAGCCCTTTTTCGATTGCCCGGGTGGCCGCGTTATCCACCAGGATGCCGAGTGCATTGGCATCGTCCATGGCGAAATCGTCCGGGTTGTTCAAATAGAATCCCCAAATGTCTTCCTTAAACAATTTTCCGGCGAGCAGCAGCCCAAGGCCGGGAACGAGTAAAAGGTTCAAAAAATTTGCGAAGAAATTGAATAAACCGTAAAGGAAACCGGATCTTCCGGCGAAGACGGCCATGATCAGCGCCAGCAGGAACACCGCCCCGCCGGTGATGCCGATGGTCAGCCAATTGATGCTGCGTTTCACGAAGAGGTTCCAATTAAAATACAGGTCCTTACCCATGGGAGAAAAACGCACGACCGCGGTGGCGCCTTTGCCGTTGGTCACCACCTGGTACTTGCGTACCCCGCTGCTTCCGCTGGTTAGGTCGGATGCGGCGGCATGCACTCCTTCAATTTTGGCATCCTCGATCTCTTTCAAGAAAGCCGCGCCGATCGCCTCCGCTGCGCCAGCCTGGTTGTCGATCACTTCACTCCAACTATCGATGCGCGCGCCAAAATTCTGGATGGGTGTGCCGTATACTGCCGGGCGATATGCAGCAACAGGTGGGGGAGGAGGTGGGGGTGTTTGGGGTGGAGTCTCTGTTTTCACCAGCGGTGGTGGAATCGCCGCTGCCTTTTCCGCGGTGGGAGGCGGGGTGGCTTTGCGCGGCGCGCGGATGGTTTCATCCCCCGAGCCAGGTTTCAGCCCCTTAAGCGAAGTGCCGCAGTTTTTACAGACCAGGCTTGCCGGTGGATTTTCAGTTTTACAGGTGGGACAAATAATATTTGCCATTCGCTTGCTCCTTTGTATGATGGTTCATCCGATCATTAACAAATTTTCCTCGTAATCATTGTACAAAATCACGAATTTTCTTCAAGCACCTGTCATCGTAAATCACGTGATAAATGATTACGACCCTTCCGGAAGATAACCGAGTGAGATCAGCAACTGCCGGAATTTTTCCACCACTTTGGGATCGTAATCTTTTCCAGAATTTTTCTGGATGTGGTTCCATGCCTCGGCATCTGTCCAGGCAGAACGATAGGGGCGGTCAGAGCGCAGCGCATCCCAGCAATCGATCACGGCAAACACCCTTCCAGCCAGCGGAATTTCCTCTCCTTTAAGTCCTCGCGGATATCCGGAGCCGTCCCATTTCTCGTGATGGGTGTAAGGAATTTCGATTGCTCCCTTGAGAAAATCGATGGAACCCAGCAAATTTTTGGCGTAATCCGGGTGTCTGCGCATGATAGCCCACTCTTCCCCGGTCAATGGACCTTTCTTCAGCAATATATGATCCGGAATTCCCATCTTCCCAATATCATGCAGCAGGGAACCGCGTCGAATGTCCACCAGCGCATCGCCTCTCATCTTGAAAGCCTGCGCCAGTTTTATGGTCATGTCCGCCACCCTCGCGGAGTGGCCTTCAGTTTCCCCGTCCCGCAATTCCAATGCGCGCGCCCATCCCTCAATGGTGGCGTCATAAGCCTGTCGCAAACTGATGTTGGCTTGCTGAACCTCGTCGAATAAAGTGGCATTATCGATTGCAATGGCCGCCTGCCCCGCCATCGAATCCAGAAGGCTCATCCACTCAGTTGTGTTCGGCAGCGAGGTGTGGCTGAATAATTCCAATACTCCTTTCACCTTTCCCTTGGCAATCAAGGGAACCCCAAGATAATCGGTAAAGCCTTCCTTGCGCAGGTCAACAACCCTTAGCTTGGTATTCTGCGTTCCCAGGTCGTTGGCAGTGACCATGCGTCGTTCCAGGGCTGCTTTTCCTGCGTAACTTTCGCCGAGCTTTAACCTTGTCTCCTCGATAGCCCGCGTGGAAAAACCACTGCCCGCGGCGTATTCCAGCATTTGGGTATGGGGATTGAAGAGTAAAATGGAAGCCGCGTCGGTGGACAATTGCTGTACCGCCTGGTTGATCAGAACGCGCAGCGTAATGGGTAAATCGATGCTTGCTGAAATCGCCATATCCACCGCGCGCAGGGATGCCAGGTGTTTCACCTGCCGCCTGATCTGATCTTCTGCTTTCTTCCGCTCTGTAATATCCTCGATACTCACGAACACCCTGGAGTACTCCTCGCTCTCCTGCGGTATTGTGGTTGAGATCGAAATTGTGATCTCCCTCCCATCCAGGGTAAGGTTTGTGGTCTCCCCATAAAAACTGGGTTGTTTGTTCCAGATCGCGATCAATTCACGCCTGAAGTTGTCATAAGCTTCTTGAGAAAACACCTTGTCGATGGACTGCATCAGGTCGACCTTGGATGACGCCCCAAACATGCTTACCGTGGCATCGTTGACTTCGTTCACCACGATCATGCTGGCAGCTTCTCTGACGGTTTGAGGATGCTGGCGTAAATACAGGTCCAGGTCCTTGATCCCGTTCTCGCGCAAGTCGTTGAGCAGATCATTCACTTTTGAGAAATCTTCCTCCCAGATCGAGACGGGTACCGAATTAAAAATGCTCTTATACCGGCTTTCACTTTCTCTCAACGCGGCTTCTGCTTTTTTCCTCTGGGTGATATCAGTCAGGCTTACCAGCACGCTCGAAAAA
>DAOUGM010000022.1:0-20837 GCA_034428895.1 Anaerolineaceae bacterium | reverse complement strand
AGTAAACCTCATATTGCAATTGACACTTGCGAGTAGTAACCTGGAAAAATTCGGTGGAATCTCATCCAAACCAGAGATTCGGTCGATAATTTTCCCTATTGATCGATGTTTTTACTCATTGTCACAGCCACTCATTTTTCTCAGTAAACGAACTTCCTAAGTCATTTTTTCCTTCAAATTTTTTAATCGCCGATACTTGGTGGACTGTATTTTTATTCCAACTCGGAAATTTCCATGTACCCGCATCCGTTCTGTAAATAACCAATATATTAGTAATATTCACTTTATTTTAGTAAAATGTTGAATTATTTCACATTTTTTCATATAATATTAGTAATTAATAAGGCATCAACAGGAGATGAGTATGTCTACAAGAAATGTTGCATCAGGAAACCCTGCGACGGAAAGTGTTGAAGAAAAAGTAAAAGTCAACAATGCCGATACCGGTGACAAAATATTGGGAAATAAAATTCGCGAAATGCGCAACTTAAAGGGGTGGACTTTAAAACAAATGTCAGAAATCAGCGATCTGAATATTAATACTTTAAGCCTGGTCGAGAAAGGAAAAACCTCGCCGTCCATCTACACCCTGCAGCGTTTGGCAACAGCGCTTGACGTGTCGTTAAAGGATTTCTTTGAACCCGCCCAGCCGATAAATCCGGTCATATTTACCGCAAGTGACAAACGACCACAAGCCTCAAGTGAAAAAGCCTTAATTAATAATCTCGGAAAAGGGCTGACCAGCAGTACCTTGGAACCATTTATTTTAACCATGGAAAAGTATGCCACAAGCGGGGGAAGAACTTTAATCCACAGCGGTTTCGAATTCGTCTATTGTTTATCTGGCAAAGTCCTGTATTACGTGCAGGAAGTCGAATACACCTTGAACCCGGGGGACAGTCTCTTGTTCTCGGCCCAACTGGGTCATCGGTGGGAAAACATTAACGAGGATGGTGAATCTCAAATATTACTTGTATTAACCCCGGCTTGCGGACATGTTGAACAAAGCAAAAAACATTTCTACACTTTTGAAGGGATATAACAATGAAAATCGCAATCACCACCGATGACGGAAAAATCGTCAGCCGGCATTTTGGCCGTGCCTTGTATTATCTCGTGCTTACCATTGAAGAAGGGAGGGTCGTAAATCGCGAAATGCGTGAAAAATTAGGACATCAGCATTTTCATGCACACGAGCACCCAGATAAAGGGTCACTTCCAGAAAGGCATGGATTTGATGAAATTTCGCACAATAAACATAGCAGCATGGCAGAGGTAATATCAGACTGCGAAGCCGTTGTTTGCGGCGGCATGGGACTGGGAGCCTATGAGAGTATGAATCGGCTTCACATAAAACCTATCCTGACCGATTTAGCTGAAACCGATTCTGTTGAACAAGCTTTTCTCGCTGGAAATTTGGTCGACCACAAAGAGTTGCTACACTAATCCCCGGCCAGACATGATATGAGCATAAAAAAAAGAATTACCGAAGAAGAGATCCAAATCGTGCTGCGACTGCATGAAAAGTTCCTCCAGGGCGAGGAGCAGGGAATACAAGCAGACTTGAGCGGAGAGGAGTTGTACGGTTTAAATTTGGCGAATGCTAATTTAAAAGGCTCGATCTTAAATCATTCAAGTTTAAAACGCACAATCTTATGGAACTGTAACCTGGAAAACGCTTCTCTCCATGGGGCGAACTTTAAACATGCCATTCTCGAAGGCGCAAACTTGAGAAATGCAAATTTGGAAGGCGCAAAAATGTTGGGTGCCAACCTCGAAGAGGCGGATCTTCGCGGTGCATTCCTTAAAGAAGCGGACTTGCAGAGTGCAATATTGAATCATGCACTTTACGATTCACACACCATCTGGCCGAATGGTTTTGATCCGGTCGGTGCGGGCGCACTAAAATGCACCCCGTAAGCAACGTGAAATTGGCAAAAAAAACAGGGCTTTGGTTTATACCAAAGCCCTGAAATTTCCTTATATATCGCTGCAACTCGAAATTTTAGTTGGTGACTACCTGGGTGGGGATGGTTTCCGGATCGGCCAGTTCACGCATCAGGAAATCCAGCACCTGCAGCGCGGTGAGGTTTTTCATTTCCTTGCCGTAACTTAGGCTGATCTCCATCCTGAAGTCGGTTGCCGGGGGTCCGGAACCGGAATTCAGGTGTTCGTGGTCTCGCAAACCGCCGTTGGTCAGAGGCTGTGCTGCACGCCAGAAATTCCAGAGCGGAATTTCGTATTCCATGGCCAGGCGCGCGATGATCGGGTTCATCGAGCCATCGCCCTCGTTGTTGTCCACCTTGGTCGCCAGTATTGGAACGATTCCCAGCTCCATCGTGCGTTCGATGATGGCACGCATGTTGCGTTCGAAGTTTGCCGGATACGCCTGGTGAAAATATCCGTCGTTCGTTCCCAGCATGATGATGGCAAAAATTGGCTGATCCACGCGGTACTGGCATTCGAGCAGCGTATCGCTCGACGGGCAGTCCTCGGTTTTCCAAAGGTAACTGAGCACGCGGGCTGTGTTCATGCCGGGGTTGGTGGTTTGGCTGAGGATGCCGAAGGAACCCTTGAAATAATCAACGGCAGGCTGCAGGTAAGCGTACTCGCCCAGATAATATACGTGGTCGAACCCCGAGAGGAAGTCCGGGTGCTGGCTGTTGCAATCCCCTATCTTTGTAAAGTGCCGGGGGTTGTTGCCCAATTCCAACCCCTTTTGGTACACCTCGCGCACCCGGTCAGAGACCGCGGTGGGGATGACGGGCAAATCCTTCCAAAAATCCAGCGGGTAGGCAGTGGGCGTGACGGTGTTTTCAACAGGTGCGCCGGTACTCCCGGTTTCAACGGGCGGAAGGGGTGTCTCACTGCCCTGGTCGATCGGAGTTTGCGCACTCAACGAATCTACTGATGGCGTGTCCACTGCCTGCTCTGCCGTTGACGAGGGGTGATCTGTAGCCCCGGACACAGAATTCTGGCATCCAGTCACCAGCAGCAGGGAAAGGGATAAAACCAATAACAAGTTGACACTTGCAGCACGTGAAGAACCAACGCGATCCATACGATTTTTCATTCCAGCAAAGTTCCTCGTCGAGTTTATGAGTAAAGTGAGGCAATTATAATCCTTGATGTAGTGGTGACTGACCCAATTTCAATGCCAGTTCCTGATATTTTTTCGGAAAAATGTGCATGGGAATTTCAGAATGAACAAAAGACACCATCGATCTGTATAATCAACTATGAAATTTATTGTTGAACAGAAAATATTGTCGATCGGAGACACCAATGACGATCCGCGTGGATGTTGAAGAACATGAAACTGCCGCATTGTTTGGACTGGTCGATTTGAGTGGGAAGAATGTGCTGGAAGTGGGCAGCGGCGACGGGCGGCTGACCTGGCGCTTCGCAGGCAGGGCGGCTCACGTGGCTGCCATCGAACCGTATGCGCCGAGCGTGGAGAAGGCGAAACAAAACCTCCCAGAGGAAATGAAGGGGCGCATCGATTTTTTGACAACGGGTTTCGACCAGTTCGCCGCCAGGAGCGGTTCGGAAACATTCGACGTCGTGCTCAATTCCTGGTCATTGTGTTGAATGACGCCCCAGGGCATGGTTCATGCCCTTGATGAGATCCACCGCCTGCTCAAGCCGGGCGGCTGCCTAATCGACATTCACCCTTTTGCCGAAGCGCCGCTCTACAAGGTGCGCAAGGGAATGAAAATCCTGTTCTCCCAACCCAAACCCGATTTTAGCCCAGATGATTATCTTTGCGCCGATCACACGCTTGCAGGGGCGGTTGCAGAAGGTAAATATACTCTCGAACGCAGTGGTGAATTTGAATATATCATTCATGCAGCATCGACCGCCGAGCTGATCGAGTATTACAGGGCGATCGATGCCTATGATACAACCCCTGAAGCCACTGAAATCACGCCGCTTGAAGCACAATTTCTGAATCAAATCGATGAGATCATAAAGAGCGCAGGAGCAGGAGCTGAAATCACCACCCATGAAAGGGTTCATATTGCCAGAATGGTGCCTATCAAGTGACGCCGGCCATTTTCCAACCGCCAAATCTTTTGAACACGGGTCGTAGAGGGATGATCCTTTCCCTGTTTTGAGAATTTGGAACCCTTGCAGGTTAACTAATCCGCATTTGCGGTGTTCTATATACATCAAGTTTGCTGGGTCTGTGTTTGATCCTGCAAGCGCGTAATTTGATTCTTTAAGCCGGATAACGCGTCCATCCTATTCAAAGTATCGAGGAACTGTATGTCAGAAAATTCGTACAAACTTTATCCATACCGCTGGGTTGTGCTGGCTGCTTTCATGCTGATCAATATCACCATTCAAATTTTGTGGATCTCGTACGCTCCGATCACCGGGCTGGCAGCCGCATATTACGGGGTCAGCGACTTGAAGATCGGCCTGCTGGCAATGACCTTCATGATCGTGTTCATCCCGCTATCCCTGCCGGCTTCGTGGGCGATCGATACCTTGGGTTTCAAACGCGCAGTAAGCATCGGGGCAATTTTGATGGGCGTATTTGGTATATTGCGCGGACTGGCTGGAGCCAATTACAC
This sequence comes from Anaerolineaceae bacterium, assembly GCA_034428895.1. Classification (GTDB taxonomy): domain Bacteria; phylum Chloroflexota; class Anaerolineae; order Anaerolineales; family Anaerolineaceae; genus UBA6107. The sequence goes on along the minus strand of DAOUGM010000022.1, from coordinate 16,257 downwards.
GCTGGCGGTGCTGTGCACGATCGGGATCGCCATGGGACAGCCTTTTTTGCTCAACGCCTGGACGAAGGTACCGGCACAATGGTTCGGTACGGGAGAACGCGCCACCGCCGTGGGTCTGGTCACACTTTCCAGCCTGGCAGGCATCGCGCTGGGGATGGTGCTGCCGCCCATGCTGATCGACAGCCTGTCCATTGCCCAATCCCAGTTACTCTACGGCGGGATCGCAGCGGTTTCCACCGTCCTCTTCCTGCTCCTTGCGCGTGAAAAACCCGCCACACCGCCCTGCGCTGCCGGCGAGGAAGTGCGCGCGCTGATGCTGGACGGATTGAAAAACGCGTTAAAAATCAAGGAGTTCTGGCTCTACCTGGGAGTGTGTTTTATCGGGATGGGAATCTTTAACGGCGTGACCACCTGGGTGGAAAACATCGTACGCCCGCGCGGATTCAGCCCCTCCGATGCAGGCACGCTCGGCGCGCTGCTGCTGCTGGGTGGGGTGCTGGGAGCAGTCATATTGCCTTCATTTTCAGACAAGCAGCACAAGCGCCAGAAGTTCATCATGATCGGCGTCGCCTTTGCCATTCCGGGGCTGGTCGGCCTGGCCTTTGCCCAATCCGCGTGGCTGCTCTACCTGTCCTCCTTCAGTCTGGGATTCTTCCTGACCAGCGCCAACCCGGTGGGGATGCAGTACATCGCAGAGATCACCTACCCCACCCCCGAAGGAACTTCAGCAGGTCTTATCCAGTTATTTGGTCAAACCTCGGTGGTTTTTGTCTATATTATGGAAGCACTTCAAACCCGCAACGGTTCTTTTACCATGTCTTTGATGTTTGCCGTCGGGTTGTTAATGGTGGCCATGCTGCTAATCACCGGGATGAAAGATCCAAAACACGAACCAGGATTAACAGGAAGCGAAAGCGTAACCCCGTAAAGCCGATGGTTTTCGATCCACTTTACGTGGAAATTCAAAAAAGGAAGTGAAAACATCAACGAAGGCGGCTAATGACCGCCTTCGTTTAATTAACTCATAATTTTGCGTGAAGCTGCCTGCGGATCACAAATCGTAATACTGCTCGATTTCATAGGGATGAGGGCGGATCTGGATTTCGTATTCCTCTTTGCGCTTGGCAATGATCCAATCCTGTATCATCTGTTCATCGAACACGCCGCCTTCCAACAGGAATGCGTGATCGTTCTTCAACGCGCTGGCTGCCTCGCCCAGCGAGGTCGGCAGGTGTTTGATCTGTGCGCGTTTCTCTTCCGGCCACGAGAAGATGTTCTCGTCGATCGGACCGAAACCGGCAGCGGTCGGGTCAATCTTTCTACGGATACCGTCGATGCCGGCCATCAGCATGGCAGCCATGGCAGTGTACGGATTGCAGGTTGCATCCGGCGGGCGAAACTCAAAGCGCACGGCGTCCGGTTCGGTGGCATATTTCGGCACGCGGATGGCGGCGCTGCGGTTGCCGGATGAGAAGAAGGCGTTGACGGGTGCCTCGTATCCGGGCACCAGCCTGCGGTACGAGTTGGTGGTGGGGTTGGTGATCGCCAGCACGGCAGGGGCGTGGGTGAGCAGCCCGCCGATATAGTACAACGCGGTCTGGCTGAGAAGGTTGGGGCCGGCCGCATCATAGAACACGTTGACACCCTGCTTGAACAACTGCTGGTGAAAGTGCATGCCCGAACCTGCTTCACCGAAGAGCGGCTTGGGCAGGTAAGTGACGGTTTTTCCGGCGCGGGTGGCGACCATTTTGGAGATGTACTTGATTAGCATGGCCGCGTCGGCGGATTTGAGCATGCCCATCATCGGCGTTTCGATCTCGCATTGACCGGGACCGCCGACCTCGTGATGATGGTACTTGACCGGAACGCCACATTTCTTCAACAGGGTAACCATGCGGGTACGCAGATCATACAGTTGATCGCGCGGCGGGATGGCATGATAACCGCCGTGAACCGGCAGATAGTAGCCGTGCCCCGGTTCGCAGCTGTTCCAGCCCGCCTCACCGGACTCCACGCGGTAGGATGCCGTGCGGATGTTATTCTCCACGCTTACATCATCAAAGATATAGAATTCCAGTTCCGGACCCCACACACTGCGGTCGGCGATGCCGGTGCCGATCAAATATTCTTCGGCATGCTGCAACATGACGCGCGGGTCGCGCAGGAAAATCTTCTTTGTATCGGCTTCCACCGTACTGCAAATGAAGCTTAATGTGGGAACCTCCCAGAAAGGATCCATGAATCCCGTGGAGAGGTCGGGGATCAGCGCCATGTCGCCGGATTTAACGCTCTTCAATCCTACACTCGAACCATCGAAACCCACACCGGAAGTCATGGTGCGGGGTGAAAATTCTTCAGCGGTGAGAGTGACGTGATGCCAACGCCCCCACAGACTGACGAACTTGAGATCGACCATTTCCACCTGATTTTCACGGATAAACTCCGCGGCTTTCTCATACGATTCGAACATATCTGCTCCTGGATTTGTATTTTGTTACGGGTGACATGCTGCAACAACGAACTTTACATACTTCTCAATCCGGCAGGTTGAACTCAGCCCGGATTCAGAGGCAAATATAATTATATTGTTTTGGCACACTTTTACAACTCGATTAGATTTTTGTCATTTTACCCATTTGCTCCAATTTAATATCTTTTGTATAATAGTTACCAGACATTAGAGGTATGTGGATCGAAAGGATGGCTTGTGAGAGCATTCGATCGTAAACCTCTGAACATCGACAAAGCCTTCATCCCGCGAGGTCAAGTTTTTCTCATCCCCGATCGCTGCAAAGGCTGCGAGCTGTGTATTCATTTTTGCCCGCAGAAGGTCCTTGAAACCTCCGGCGCGCGCAACGCCAAGGGCTACCACTTCCCCACCATCGTACCAGGTAAAGAAAACGACTGCATCCACTGCGAATTCTGCACGCTGATCTGCTCGGAATTCGCCATATTCACTTTGCCTGCATCCGGAGGAACCGGTGACGGATAACACTGTACTGAGCGGCAGGCACTTCATGAACGGCGACGAAGCCTGCGCCGAAGGCGCGATTGCCGCCGGCTGCCGTTTTTTTGCCGGGTATCCAATCACCCCATCCACAGAGATCGCCGAACACCTGTCGCGCCGCCTGCCTGAAGTAGGCGGCGTTTATTTTCAAATGGAGGATGAACTGGGAAGCATGGCGGCCATCCTGGGGGCTTCAGCCGCGGGGGCGCGCGCCATGACCGCCACCTCGGGACCAGGATTCAGCCTGATGATGGAAAATATCGGCCTGGGGATGATGCTCGAAATTCCCAGCGTGGTCATCGATGTAATGCGCGGTTCGCCCTCCACCGGCTTGCCCACCATGCCCGGTCAATCGGACGTGATGCAGGCGCGCTGGGGGTCTCACGGGGACTATGGCAGCGTGGCTTACGCCCCCTGGTCGCCGCAGGAGATGTTCGATTTGACGATCCACTGCTTCAACATGGCGGACCGCTACCGGCTTCCGGTGTTTCTGCTGGCAGACGAGGTGGTGGGGCACATGGTGGAACGCGTGGTGATCCCGCCGTCCGATAAAATTCAACACTTGGCAAGAAAACGCCCACAAACCCCGCCCGGTGATCCATTTGAACCATACCAGGCTGAGGATGCCGATCTCATCCCACCCATGGCGCACGCCGGGGAGGGTTACCACATTCATTACACCGGGCTGACCCACGACGAACGCGGATACCCGGACATGACCGCCGAGACGCACCAGGAGCTTGTCTCGCGTTTGGTCAGCAAGGTGCGTGTGAACCAGGAACAACTCATCCTGACCGAAGGTTACGACCTGCAGGATGCCGAGATCCTGGTCATTGCCTACGGCTGCACCTCGCGCTCTGCGCGCCGGGCGGTGCGCGAAGCACGCCAACAGGGAGTTCGAGCCGGGCTGCTGCGCCTGATCTCCATATGGCCGTTCGCGAAAGACAGGATCAGCGTACTGGCCGAACAAGCCAAATCGGTGATCGTGGCGGAAATGAACCTGGGACAGATCAGCCGTGAAGTCGAACGCTGCATCCGGCGGCAGGTAAAAGGCATATTCCACGCCGGGGGAGCAATGATCCCCCCCGATCCCATATTGCAGGCCATCCTGGAGGAGGCGAAATGACCGATCCCACGGTGGTCGAACGCCATCCGTTGGACGACTTGATCCGCGCCGACCGCATGCCGCACATCTGGTGCCCGGGCTGCGGCATCGGCATCGCCATGCGCTGCTACGCGCAGAGCATCCTGGAATCGGGCATTCCGATCGATCAGCATGTGGTGGTTTCCGGCATCGGCTGTTCGGGCAGGGTGGCTGGGTACATGAACATCGATTCCTATCACACCACCCACGGCAGGGCGATTCCCTTCGCCACGGGTGTCAAACTGGCGAAACCGGAACTGATGGTGACCGTTTTCAGCGGCGATGGGGACCTGGCAGCCATTGGCGGCAACCACCTGATCCATGCCGCGCGGCGCAACATGGATATCAAGGTGATCTGCGTGAACAATTTCAACTTCGGCATGACCGGCGGGCAGTTTGGTCCGACAACGCCGTATGGGGCACTGGCGACCACCGCACCCTACGGCAACCCTGAACAACCGTTCAATTTGCCCTACCTGCTGGCGGCTTCCGGAGCCAATTACGTGGCGCGTTGGACTACTTTACATGCGCGCCAATTAAAAAAATCGATACTGGAGTCATACACCAAACCGGGTTTCACTTTCATCGAAGTCCTCGCGCCCTGCCCGGTGGGATTCGGCAAATCCAACAACATCAACGACGGGCTGGAGGAGATGGAGCTTTACCGCAGCCGCTGCCGCCTGGTGAACGACGGGGATGTGCGCGCCGAGGAACTGGTGATCGACCTGCGCGAGGACAAACCGATCATGATCGGCAAGTTCATCGACAGGGATCGAACGCCGTACCGACCGGCACAAAAGAGGCCTGGAGCATGAGAACAGAGATTCGAATCTCAGGGTTTGGCGGACAGGGCGTGGCACTGGCAGGTTTCATCCTTGGCAAAGCCCTGACCATTTACAGCGACTTCGAAGCCGTCATGACCCAATCCTACGGACCCGAAGCGCGCGGCGGCGCGTCCAGCGTCAACCTGGTGGTTTCGAACGAGGCGATCGATTACCCCTTTGTGCAGCAACCCGATATCCTGGTTGCCCTTTCACAGGAAGGGTATTCGACCTTCCGCGCCTCGGCGAAGAAAGAGGCATTGATCATCACCGAGAAGGACCTGGTGATCCCGGAGGATGGCGATATTCCGTATTGCATCCCTGCCACGCACCTGGCGGAGGAGCTCGGACGGCGCGTGGTCACCAATATTGTCATGCTGGGCTATTTCACGGCAGTCAGCGGTCTTCTCCCGCGCGAAGCGGTGGAACAGGCCATCTCCAATTCGGTCAAGCCAAAGACCGTTCAATTGAACCAGCAAGCGTTCAACGTGGGATTCACTCACGCTATCGAGAAGTTTAGAGTAACGGGAGCATCATGAGCGATTCCGTGCTGGTGATCGGCGGAGGCATTGCCGGGATACAGGCTTCACTCGACCTGGCAAAAGGCGGGGCAAGGGTCGTGCTGGTGGAGTGCGCGCCTACCATTGGCGGAGTGATGGCGGTGCTGGACAAGAACTTCCCGACCCTGGACTGCTCGATCTGCATCGAAGCCCCCAAGATGTCGGAGGTGGGGCTGCACCCCAATATCGAGGTGCTTTCCCCAGCCGAGGTGGCAGGCATCGACGGCAAGCCCGGAAACTTCACGGTGCACATCCGGCAGAAAAGCCGTTATGTGACCGATGCCTGCACGCGCTGCGGCGAATGCACCAACGTTTGCCCGGTGGTGCTGCCCAACGAGTACGATTCGGGCATGGCCATCCGCAAGGCGATCTATACCCCCATCCCCCAATCCGTCCCGGGGGCGTACCTGATCGATCTCGACCACTGTTTGAACGAACCCCCCAACTACATGCCCTGCAATCACTGCTCCGATGCCTGTCCGCCGGGTGCCATCGATTTTTTGATGCCGCCGGAAAGCGTGGTGAAGCGGCAGGTGGGCGCGGTCATTTTGGCGGCAGGCTATGACATGCTCGACCCGCGCGCGCTGAAGGAATACGGCTACGGTTCCCACCCGGATATTCTGACGGCGCTGGAATTCGAGCGGCTGGTCAACTCAGCCGGACCCACCGGCGGCGAGATATTGCGCCCGTCGGACGGGAGACAACCCGAAAACCTGCTCTTTGTGCTGTGCGTGGGATCGCGCGACCAGCACCACATGCAGCACTGTTCGCGATTCTGCTGCATGTATTCGATCAAGCACGCCTACCAGTCCATCGATCACGGCATCACGGATGTGACGGTGCTGTACATGGATGTGCGCGCCTACGGCAAGGGGTTCGACGGCTTCCGGCAGCGTACTGACAGCCAGGGAGCCAAATTCATCCACGGACGGCCTGCGCGCATCGCAAATAACGGAGACGGCCGCATCCGGGTGGTCTACGAGGATATCCAGCACGCCGAAAGAGTGGATGCCAGTTACGACATGGTGGTGCTGGCCAACGCTGTGACGCCTTCCCAGGGACTGGAAGAACTGGCGCAGCGCCTGGGCATAGAAATGGATGCGGACGGATTTATTCACGCCAACGAGAGCGCGGGAGGGTTGATCATGACCACCCGACCGGGAATTTACGCCGCCGGATGCGTTTCGGGACCAAAGGACATCCCGGACAGCGTATCCGAAGGCAGCGGCGCCGCCGCCCTCTCGCTGAGGCACCTGACCTCGCGCCACTGGCCGGAACCGCCGACTGTGGAACCGATCGCCGATATTGATTCTCCGCGCATGGGGGTGTTCATCTGCCACTGCGGCAGCAACATCGCCGGGGTGGTGGATGTGAAACGGGTGGCCGAGTATGCCAAAACACTGCCCGACGTCGTCTACGCGGGGAACCAGATGTTCTCCTGCGCCGGGAACACCCAGCAGGAGATCGAAGAAATCATCCGCCGCGAAAAGATCACGCGCGTAGTGGTGGCGGCGTGTTCACCCAAAACCCATGAGTCCATCTTCCGCGACGTGCTTACGCGCGCCGGGTTGAACCCCTACCTGCTGGAAATGTCCAACATCCGCAACATGGATTCGTGGGTACACAAGAAGGACAAAGAAAGCGCTACCATTAAAGCCATGGACATGGTTTCGATGGCAGTGGAAAAGGCGCGGTTGCTCTCTCCATTGACCGCGTCACACCTGGAATTGACGCAGAGCGCCATGGTGATCGGCGGCGGAATTGCGGGGATGACCGCGGCGGCGGCGCTGGCGCAGCAGGGTTTCACAACCCATCTCATTGAAAAGGAAGCACGGCTGGGGGGGCTGCTCAACCATCTCGATATCCTTGCACCCTCCGAAATCAATGCCGCGGAGATGATCGCCGCCAAGGAACGAGAGGTGAAGAAAAGCCGCGTGCACGTGCATTTGAACGACAGCGTTGAAACCATCGGCGGAGTGGTGGGCAATTTTTACGCGCGTTTGAACAGCGGAAAAGACCTGCGCGTGGGCGCCGTGGTGGTCGCCACCGGCGGAAAACCCTATGCACCGCTGGAATTTGATTATGGAAAAGACGCGCGCGTGGTGAGCAACCTCGACCTGGAAAAACTCCTGCAAACGGAAAGCCTCGAGGCTGAAAAAGTTACTTTTATTTCCTGCGTCGGTTCGCGGCAGGGCAGTGCCGGATGCTCGCGCTACTGCTGCACATCGATGATTAATCAAGCGCTGCGGCTGCGCCGCATGGGCAAGCAGGTGCGCGTACTCAGCAAGGACATCCGCACCTACAGCCGCAACGCCGAAGAACAATACCAGCAGGCAATGAAGGCGGGCGTGCAATTCTTCCGCTATGCCGACCTGCCGCCGCAGGAAGCCGTGACCTGGCGGGACGGGCGGGTGATTTTCCACGATGAGCTGCTGGGACAGAGGATCGGCATCGCCTCCGACCTACTGGTATTGGTGAGCGGGCTGTCAGCGGTGGAAGACAACCTTTCCGACCAGTTGAAACTCTCGCACAGCGAGGACGGCTTCTACATGGAACTGCACCCCAAACTTGGACCGGTGGAGACCGCCGTGCAGGGGGTCTACCTGGCGGGCGTGAGCCAGGGCGCCAAGGACATCCGCGAGTCCATTGCCCAGGCCCTGGCAACCGCCGGCAAAGCCGGCTCATTGCTGGCACGGGGCGAGATCGAGAAGGAACCGCTCACCGCCCAGCATATCGAGGAACTGTGCACCGGCTGCATGCGCTGCGTTAAGGTTTGCCCGTTCAACGCCATCGAGCAGATCGGTCAACCCGGCAAGGGCGGTACAGTGAGGATCCTGGAAGCCGCCTGCATGGGTTGCGGCACCTGCGCCGCCGAATGCAATTTCTCGGCGATCGAAATGCCGTACTTTACCAAGAATCAAATCCTGGCGCAGGTGGACGCCGCATTGAAAGAAAACCCACAGCAAAAGTGCCTGGTGTTCACCTGCAACTGGTGCTCCTACGCGGGCGCCGACCTGGCGGGCATCGAAAAGCGGCAGTATCCGCCCTCGGCGCGCGTCATCCGCACCATGTGCTCCGCGCGCTTCGAGGAGGGTTTCATCGCCCGCGCCTTCGAAAAAGGCGCCGGGGCGGTGCTGGTCACCGGCTGCCGGCTGACCGAGACCGGCTCCGACTGCCACTACAACTATGCCAACCGTTTAACGAACAAAAGATTCCAGTACTGGCAGCGGAAATTCCAGGGCAAGGGCATCGAAGCCGACCGCCTGCAATTACGCTGGATCTCCGCCGCCGAAGGCAAGGAATTTGCCGAAAAGATCGCCGAGATGGATGAAGTGGTGAGGAAATATTACCCAAATGACGAACGATGACGCCCTTCCATTGGACGACGCACTCTGGCAGCGCCTGCTCGATCTGACGGACGGTGCCGCCGCCCTGTGCTACCAGTGCGGGGAGTGCACGGCGGCCTGCCCCTGGGGTCTGGTCAGGCAGGGTGCCTTGCCAGTGCGCAGGCTGCTGCGCCAGGCGCAACTGGGGATCGAACATGTCGAAGCGGATCTTTGGCTGTGCACCACCTGCGGTCAATGCCAGGCCACCTGCCCGCGCGGCGTGGATATTCCGGCGGTGTTCCGCGGGCTGCGGCAAATCGCCTGGGAACAGCGCGCGGTGGAAAAGGGGCTGCCTTCCACCCTGTGGTCGCTGTACTGGAACAGCAATCCCTGGTCGCAGCCGCCGTCACAGCGCGCAGCCTGGGCGGGCAGCCTGAACGTGCAACCGTTCGACCCCGCGCGCCACGAGGTGCTGCTTTACGTGGGTTGCACATCGTCGTATAACCGACGCGCGCAAAAGATCGCACGCGCGCTGGTTCATTTACTTGAAGCCGCAGGAGTGCCATTCGGTACCCTGGGAAACGACGAACCCTGCTGCGGCGAATCGGCATTGAGCATGGGTCACCTGCCGTACTTTGAGGAGATCGCCGCCAATACCATGCAGGTATTCCGCGACAGGGGAGTCAGGCGCGTAATGACCATATCACCGCACTGTTATGATGTCTTCAGGAATCATTATCACTATCTGAAGACGGGTTTCCAAGCGCTGCATTATACGCAATACCTGGCGGAACTGCTGGATCAAGGGCGGCTGAAATTCGAACGCCCTCTCGACCTGCGGCTGACCTTCCAGGATCCGTGTTATTTGGGCCGGCTGAACGGCGAATACGACGCTCCCAGGCACGTGCTGTCCGCGATCCCCGGCGTTGAACTGATTGAAATGACAGATTCCCGCCAGCAGGGGCTTTGCTGCGGCGGAGGCGGCGGACGCATGTGGCTGGAGACTCCGCCCGGCGAACGGTTTTCCGACCTGCGCGTTCAGCAGGCGGCGGATATCCGAGTCAACTGCCTGGCAACCGCCTGTCCATTCTGCCTTTCGTGCCTGGAGGACAGCGCCAAGATGCTGTCTACGGATGATATCGAAGTCCTGGATGTTGCCGAACTGGCTTCGATGGCAGTGGAGAAGAATAAGTAACGGAGTAACGAATGGTCTCGTCTCTTTACAGCCCCGAGCAGGAAAATAAGGAAATCTGGGTGTACCTCGAACAGTATGAGGGCAGCCTGCAGCACGTGTCCCTGGAATTGCTGTGCAAGGGGCGCCAGATGGCCGACGAGATGGGATGGACATTGGCTGGTGTATTGTTGGGCAACCGGGTTGACGCTCTTGCAGATCAAGCTTTCGCCCATGGCGCAGACCGCGTGTGGTTGTGCGACCACCCGCTTTTGGAGCAGTTCACCGTCGATGCATATTCCCATGCGGCGTTTCAGGCGCTTATGCAGGGAAAACCCAGCGTGTTCCTGGTCGGTGCCACGCATAACGGGCGAGATCTGGCCGCCCGGCTGGCGGTGCGCCTGCGCACGGGGTTGAATGCCGACTGCACCGACCTGCGCATTACTCCTCCGGAAGGGTTGATGATCAGCGAAGTATCGGGGTTCGGCGGCGGCGTGCTGGCGCTGATCGGCATGCGCCATCACCGACCGCAAATGGCAACGGTGCGCCCGGGTGTGTTCCAGGTTGCGCAAGAGACGTTCGGGAAAAGCGGAGAGATCATTCGCATCCCGGTGGAACTTTTAGAAAATCAGATCCGCACGCGCATCCTGGAAAGGAAGACCGGTGGCAGCGTCGACCTGACGCGCACGCCGGTGCTGGTGGCCGGCGGCCGCGGCGTGGGCGCCGATTTTTTGGAACTGGAGAAACTTGCAGAACTATTGAACGGCGAGGTAGGCGCCACCCGCCCGCCGGTGGACATGGGTTACATCGAGCGCGAGCGGCAAATCGGGCAAACCGGTGCGGCTTGCAGCCCAAAACTTGCCATTTGCTGCGGCATCAGCGGCGCCTTCCATTTTGTGGTCGGCATCGAAAAGGCCGGCATGGTGATTTCGATCAATTCCGACGCCGAAGCGCCTATTTTTGAATATTCCGATTACTGCGTAGTTGGCGATTTCCGCAAAATCCTGCCTGCGCTGACCCAGGCGCTACGCTCCACCCCGGAGAAATCCCATGAGTGAGCTACACATCGTGGTCTGCATGAAAGCCGTACCCAAGCCGGAAGAGATCCGGGTCAACCGCGAGACTCACCTGCTGGAACGCGCCAACGTGCGCACCGAGATCAACCCGCCGGACATGAACGCGCTGGAGATGGCGCTGGAATTAAAGGACAAACACGGAGGAACGGTGGATATCCTTTCCATGGGTCCGCCGTCCTTTGAACCTTATTTGCGCGTCGGATTGGCAATGGGCGCCGATCACGTGGTGCTGTTGAGCGACCGCAGTTTTGGCGGCGCGGACACCCTGGCCACAACCTACACACTGGCCCAGGGCATTCGTAAAATGAAAAACGTGGATGTGATCCTCTGCGGCGAGGAATCCTCCGACGGCGCGACCGGACAGGTTCCCCAGGGCATCGCAGAATGGCTCGACCTGCCGCAATTAACCCTGCTCACTGAAGTCGAGTTGGATGGCGTGGCACGCACCGCGCGCGGGCGGCGGTCGATCCAAGGTGGATACGAGGTGCTGGAAGTGCCCCTGCCCTGCGTCATCTCGGTCAAAACAGCGTGCAATGAGCCGAGGTTCATGGATTATCGTCTGAAATCCCGCTCCCTGGAGCAGGACAGGTTGACGGTATGGGATGCCGCAGCCCTCGCAGTGGACACAACCTGCGTGGGGAAAACCGGCTCACCCACCGAGGTCACCGGGTTGGATGCGGCTGCGACGCAGGAAAGGAAACACATTTTCCTCACAGGAACGCCCGAAGAAATCGCACTGAAACTGGCGGACCTGATCCAGAGCCAGCTAGATCGCGCGTGATCGACCGTTCAAACGATTTTTGAATCTACTCTGAGGCTGCCAGGGCGATCGCCCCAAGCAAACCGGAATAGGTTTTCAGCCCGGGCGCCACGATATAGGCGTTGTTGGGTTCAGTGACTTCCGGTTTTTGAACATAACCATTTAAAATTTGCTTCACCTTGGCGCGGATCATGGGGAACAGGAAATCTTTTTTCATCACCCCGCCGCCCAGGATGATGATCTCAGGGGATACGGTAAGGACCAGATTGGCCACCCCTGCCGCAAGATATTCCGTCTCGAACTCCCACCCTTCATGACCCTTCGGCAATTGGTACGCCGGAACTCCCCAACGGGCAGACAATGCCACGCCGGAAGCCAGTCCTTCCAGGCAGTCGCCGTGATACGGGCACACGCCATCAAAATCAGTAATGGAATCCTCCCTCACAATGCGCATGTGACCCACCTCCGGATGCACCAGACCGTGCAAGGGTTTTCCATCGATGATCACGCCACCGCCGATGCCGGTGCCGACCGTGAGGTAAACGACCGGGCTTTTCCCTTTGGCGACCCCCCATTTATACTCGGCAAGCCCCGCACCGTTAACATCGGTATCAATTTCGACCTCAGTTCCCAATCCTTTCGCCAACGCGCCGCGGAGGTCAAAATCCCTCCATCCCGGCTTGGGCGTGCTGGTGATATAGCCGTAGGTCTTTGAGCTGGGATTCAAGTCGAGAGGGCCGAAAGACGCCAAACCGATGCGCTGCCAATCAAATTTTTTCCTGGCGTCATCGAAGTATTCGATCACCCTGGAGATCGTCTCCTCTGGCCTGGTCGTGGGGATCTGGGTATGGTGGAGAATCCCTCCTTCAGAATTGCCTATTCCGCAAACGAACTTGGTGCCGCCAGCCTCGATCCCTGCAAAGATCATCCGTCCTCCAGTTTTTGCTATTGCTGAATTTTCATTTTTCATATAATTTTAGCTGCTCTGGATTAATCCACAGATTCATTGTATTCCCTGATCGCCATTCAAAGACTACCTCACTCCCATTAAAGATCAAATGCGAGGAAGGGCTTATGCGCTCTCCTCGCATTCACAGGTTTGTTTTTTTCCATTACCCCGGCAATCAACTGCAGGGCATGGGAACCGGGAATCAATTGTGCCGAATTAAGCCGCAATTTCCCCACCGGGAAAAACTTGCATACACTTTTTGCCTATGCCTTTAATACTCACAGGGTACCGGTTGTATTGCTGTGTTTTTCCTGTTTCTGTTTTCGTTTTTCTTTAATGGTCAGCTTCGGCTTCTTCCTTTGTTCCTTTTTCCCTTTATCTTTCTTTCCACCTTCTCCCATTTTTCACACTCCTGAAGAACTTGATGATGATTATTAAGATTATCACAAATCAGGATAAAAGACTCATGATTTTATTCATGCAGATCTGTTTTACCAATCCTACCAGCCTGCTCCTGTGCGGCATATTTTTGCAGGTCTTTTTGCAGGCGGTCGAATGCAATTTCGCGTGCATAGGGAGGGATGCGCCTGATCTCCTTTTCAGTGCAGAGCGCAAACAGGTAAGCCAGGGCGCACTTTTCCAGCACAGCCACGTTATTGACCGCTCTCTCCATATCGCAACCCAACAGCAGCGCACCATGATTGGCCATGATAAATGCGTTGGCGTAATCATTGATACGACCCGAGACCATTTCAACCAGTTCCATTGAACCCGAGGGGGCGTAAGGGATGATCTCCACCGAACGCCCCAGCGATTGCACCTGCTCATCGAACAATGCCGGGATCGGCTCATTGATGAGCGCCAGAGTGCTGGGGTACACCTGGTGGGTATGGATGATGGCATTCACGTCGGGGCGGACCCTGTAAATCGCCGCGTGCATACCGCTTTCGATGGAGGGCTTGCGGCTTCCGGCAAGCGGGGTTAACTGCATGTCGAGGACGCAAATATCCTCAGCAGCCATTTTCAAATAATCAAAATTGGACGGGGTGATGGCAAATGTATTTTCACCGGGAATGCGCAGCGAAAGGTTTCCACCCGTGCCGCTCAAAAATCCTTTGCGGGTGAGATCCCTTGCCGTATCCGCGATCTGCTGGCGAAATTCAGAATATTGTGCCATGATCTCTCGATATACCTGATTTTCTATAAGGATAACATCAATTCAAAGATCGAATTCTAGCGGGTTATTGGTGTTCTGCTGAATAAATTAGAAAATCTTGAACAGTCTGATTTTTGGTTGAACAAATCCCATTACGGTTTGCTTTTCAGGTTACAGTTGTTTCCGTATCTGTTTTAAAAACTCCGGCGAATTCAAGCCACGCTCCAGCAGGTAGGTGAGGTAGTAATTCATCAAGGCTTCCATCTCCTGCTTCACATGCGCAGGCGGGCCGGCGCGCAGGGCTTCCTTGAACGTGCTACGCTGCACGTGCCTCAGATAGCGCAGCGCCTCCAACGAGATCTCGCGCTGCGATTGCCCTTTGAAGGCGCATTTGGGGCAGAGCACCCCGCCCAGATCGGCGGAAAAGAACTGGTCGCGTGCGGTGATCTCTTCACCGCATGCCGCACACTCAAACAGCAGCGGGCGGAAGCCGAGCAAGTCGAGCAGGCGCATTTCGTAATAACGCAGCACGATAAAGGTATTTTCACCTTTTGCCAGGCGCTCCAGGGATTCGATGAGCAATTTATACAACTGCCAGTTCTGACCCTCCTCGTAGGTAAAGCGGTCCAGCAGTTCCACCAGGTAGGCTGCCTGCGACAATAATTGCAGATCTTCGCGTATGGGAGAATACAGGTCGATCGACTCCGCCTGGGTGACGATCCACAGATCGCGCCCTTTGGCGAGCAGCATGGCGGTGCGGGTAAAGGGTTCGAGATGCCCGGCTTTGCGCGATTGGATCTTGCGCACCCCCTTGGCAACGGCGCGCAGCTTGCCCTGTTCGCGGGAATAGAGCGTCAGCAGGCGGTCCGCCTCCCCCCAATCCGCGTGGCGCAAGATGACCGCCTCGACGCGTAAGCTTCGTTCGGTGCGGGGCATGATCGCTTAAAGCAGATCTTCAGGTGTGAACGCCCGGGGCAGCAAGCCTTCCACTGTGGTATCGGAGTGAATATTTCCATCGGCATCAACGAAAACCGCGCGGGTGGAAAGTCCAAACTCCGCCAGCACCTGCCGGCAGGAACCGCAGGAAGCGCCGCCGTTTTCGGTGGCTACGACTATGGCGGTGAATTCACGCTCACCTTCCGAAACCGCTTTGAAGACCGCCACGCGCTCGGCGCAAACGGTCGTATCGTATGCGGCGTTTTCAATATTCACACCCTCGTAGATCTTGCCGCTCGCCGTGAGCAGCGCTGCGCCAACGGAATAATGCGAATAAGGCGCATATGCCCAGGAGCGGGCGTTGATCGCGCATTCGATCAGTTGATCCAATTTTTCCTGGTTGATCGGCATTCTCACCTCACTGTGATTGATCAATTGGGTTGACGCGTCTGGCGCGAATGCGGCCTACACGGCGTCCATGCACTTCCTCGACGGTCAACTGCCAACCGCCGAAATGAAGCTGATCCCCCTCCACTGGAACCCTGCCCATTTCACTATAAAAATAACCGCCCAGTGTATCGGATTGGTCTGTCTCAAGATCACAAGACAGGGCATCATTAAAGTCCGCCAATGAAACCCGCCCCATGAAGACGTATTCGTCATCCGTGATCTTTTCAACGAGAATCTCTTCGCTCTGGTCGTATTCATCACGAATTTCACCTACAATCTCTTCCACAATATCTTCCAGCGTGACCAAGCCTGCCATACCGCCGAATTCATCGACGACCACCGCCATGTGAATGCCTTTTGCCTGCATCTCGGCCAGCAATTCGTCCACTTTCTTCGATTCGGGCACAAAATACGCCTGGCGCAGGAACTTGCCGATGATCTGTTTGTCATTTGAGGCATTGTGGATCTTGAGCAGGTCCTTGGCATAAAGCAGTCCCACAACATTATCGATCACGTCATCAAAAACGGGTACGCGCGAATGACCGGATTCGACCAGCATGTTGATGGCTACGTTAAGGGGGGTCTTGATATCCAATGCCAGAACTTCGGTGCGCGGAATCATGATCTCACGCGCCAGGGTATCGCCAAACTGGAAGATCGAATAGATCATCTTGCGTTCGTCCGGCTCGAGCCCTCCCTCCGGTTGACCCACTTCGACCCAGGTTTTCAATTCATCTTCGGTCACTGATCCCAGGTTGCGCTGCACCTGGGCGCCGGTTCCTTGCAACAAAACCAAAATGTAAGTCAGGGGAGTGAAAATGATATCCAGAAAATTGCCGACTGGCGCCAGGTGAACCGCCCAGGCTTCTGGGTTCTTCAGCGGGAACCTTTCCAGCAGGTG
>DAOUGM010000021.1:0-4942 GCA_034428895.1 Anaerolineaceae bacterium | reverse complement strand
AAAGGTGAACAACTTGAACAACCACTCGAACCCGGAAAAACCCACCTTTCCGGCAGCGGTGAAGGGCGCAAAGCCATGGCGCAAGGTCACGGTCAGCCACCAGGGGCTGCTGAGCAGAAGCACCCCCGCGGCGGTGAGCATGGATTGGATCAGTCCCCTTCGGTTGCGTCCAAAAAAGGGGAAGAATACCAGGGCAGCAGCCGCGGTATGCAGCGCGGTTTCGGGATGGCTGAGGACGGTGAGGGCGCTGAAGATCGCCGCCGGGATCACATCCCGCAGGCGTTTGCCTTTGTACATGCGGATAATGAAATGCATCGCCAGGAGTGAAAAGAAGAAAGCCGGTGCACGGGTGACCCCGCCTCCCATGATCTGCCAGTCGTAGGCGGCGGGCAGGAAAGCGAAGATCAGGCTGGCCAGCCCGGCCCGGGTTTTGTCTTGCAACAGGTCAAGCGCCAGCAGATAAAAGGCGGCAATCGAAAGAACGGTGAAGACCGCCGGCAGGACGCGGAAGACGTCCAGCAGCTCCCATCTGCCGAGGTGCGAAAGCAGACCGGCGAGGTAAAAACCCAACGGCGGATAGGCGAAGGGAAGGTGCAGACCGTTGAAATTGGAAAACTCCGGTAACCGAAAACCATTGGCCGCCAGTTCACTGGTCATGGTGTAGAACAGCGCCCCGTCGTTGAGCGGGAAGGGGGATCGAAACACGGCGTAGAGCCGGGCGAATCCGCCGAAGAGGAGAGCGAGGAAGAGGAAGAAAAGATACATCGAAATGCCACCGCCTAATATAAAGGAACGAGTTATCTCTTTTTTAATATTGCGACGAGATCATTCTCAAAGGTCAGGTCGTATTGGTTGGACGAAAGGAGAGCTTTTGTAATCGCTGAAGAATACAACCCCTCGTCGGGATCAGCTAAATCATTATTTTCCCGAATATAAATATAGTCAATATTTTCTTTGAATTTTTCTTCCCAATCCTTTATGCAATCGGCAGACTTGAGATAACAGGATTGGGCTGCCTTGAAGTCTTCTACTGCCTCTGCAAAATCTATACCCGTATCCCATTCCTTCCCCTGAACAGTGGCCAGACTTGCCCGATCTGTCAGACTCGGAAGCCATTCAGAAAACGGATCGTCGAAGGGGATCATGCCGGACAGTACCAAAAAGTTACTTTTTGGATTGGTGTTTTTCTTCATCCATTCTACTGCAGCAATGTCATCCTCATTCAATGAATAATTATTTGCGATGTTATTGACGGTATATAAAGCCGAAAAAACCCACTGTCCGAACAGGATCAGAAGCATGATCTTCGGGAGGATTCCGCTTAGAACATTGGAATCATGGTCCAGTTTCTTGTCCTTCTTCTGAGAGAGTTGCCGGAACAACCTCAGCAAGGCATAACTAGCACAAATTGTCAATGCCAAAATAAGATTGCGGGGAGTGCTGCGCGGATCGATAATTGTGCTGACCAATGCCCATGTGGGCAGGAAATATTCTTTTTCATATAGGTACAAGAAAATACCGATTAAGCCGAACACGATGATGGATGTAGGACCGAATTCACTCAAAGTATTTCCAAAAAAATAACGCACAATGGAAAAACCCGAATATCCACCAGTGGCAAATGCATTTATAAATGGAGCGAATCCATATCGCATGATCATCGAAAGCCACCACGGAGCGGAGAGAAGTAGTGTCAAGCCTGCCACAACAAGGGATTTGATCACCCCTTCCTTATTCCTGCTCAAAAAAAGGAAAAACACAACCGCGCTGCACGCGGTAAACAAGGTAATCTGTGGATGAATCAGTAAAGTTAATGCTGAAAAAATGGAAGCAAAAATGATATTGACCCGTTTTTTCTGTGTGTAGAGCCGATATATGAATGTCAACGCCAGAATGGAAAATAGAAAAGCAGGCGAACGCGCAATACCGCCGCCTTTGATCAGCCAGTTGAATGAAGGTGGGACGAGTGCGAAAATCAATACGGCAATGGAGAGTTGAGACTCATTCCGAATGATTTCCCTCGCAAATAAATAAAATGCAGGAATCGAGAGAATCGAGAAAATGGCAGGGAAAATACGAAATACGTTGATAAGGTTTAGCCGTGCAAACACGGAAATGAATCCTGCCATGTAAAAAGCCAGAGGCGGATAGGTATTTGGCACATTCAATTGATTGTATGAAATGAAGGCGGGCAGGTGGAACCTGTTATCGATCAGGTCCTGCGTCATACTGAAAAACATGCCGCCGTCACCAAGAGGCAGCGGTGCCTGCAATACCTGGAACAAACGGATGTAACCTCCGATTAGAATGGCGACGATCAGAAATAAAAAAGACCCTGTGAATTTTAGTGGTCGCGAATTTTCATTCATAATGATTTTTCCCCAAATATGCGGAATCAAATCCACTTAACAATAGCATAATTAATGTTTTCATTTTTTTCACCCACACAAGTAGATTTCATTTTTTGTGACTCTATCTTTTTGCGAGGTATTGAAAAAATACTGAAGTTGAGGTTTCTCCAACATAGCTGGATAATTGGTCCAATCTCAGCCGGGATAAGGAGTACCAATCATCTGCTAAAAGACTGTAGGGATGGTCATATTCCGGATGTTCAGGAAATTTAATTTCCTCCAGCAAATTATCCGGGATGCTTGAAGCCGCCTGGACTTTATCGGTGAAGAAATACCATTGTACTGTCCGATACAGAGAACGATTGATTTCATAGATCGGGGTAAAAGCACCAATGGTGATGATCGCTATGAGGATAATTTTCTTTTTGGTATTTGCTTCTGCAAGTGCTTGACCTGTCCAGATTAATAAGAGGATCAAGGCTGGTATTGTTGCCCTGCTGCTGAAAATATCGGTTCCAGCGATTCGTACCAATGGGGAAAGCAACAGGATTACAGCTACAATGTAACGTATTGGTTGTCTCTCATGCCCTTTGAGCAAAATCAGCCACAAAAATAACCACTCCACGATCGCAAAAATAATGAAAATCAAAATTTGATATAAATTTAAATTTTGCAGGTTCCCATTCCCGGAACTTGAATTCGCGGTGAAATACAGGTACGAAATGGTAAAAACAACCAGGCTGTAGATTATTATCTCCCAGGAAATGAAGGATCTACTTCTTTGAGTTAAATTTCTGCAGAATTCCGATAAAGATTTTTTGAACCCATCGGAGGGCAAATCAATCAAGGTTTTTTCGAGTACAAGGACAACCGAAATAAGGGCAAGCCCAATCGCTGGGAACGGGGAGAAGAATGCACACAGGGCTAGGAAAATTGGGATTAGTTTCTGGTTTTTTAATGAGATTATCGATGCGGTACAAATCCAGGCGGGAATAGCCTGATTAAAAACCCAAAACAACTGTGTAGTGAAGGAGGAGAGTTGAAAGTTATTTGTCCACCATTCAAGATGTTGAATTGGAGGCCATAATCCCGGATACGAGTAGAAAGGATTGGTAAGAGACAATATGATTACGCCAAAAATATCCATACCGCTGAAAAAAATCATCAGTAGTATCGATTTGGTCAGGTTTAATTTGGTGAGTTGGGAAATTAAGAGCGTGACAATATATAATCCAAACCCAACCCAAAGTAACAGTGCAATATTTGCCGCTGTCCATCCAAAGGCTTTACCGATTACTGCGGCTGGAAGCCAAAAACCTATGTAATAAACAAGGGCAAAATCCTTTGGATTTTGCGCAAACGAATAATGGACTGGCCAATTCAAATTTACCAGGTCTCTGAAAATTGCATTACGCCCATGAAAGTCAAAATTCTGGAAAGCAATTCCCCCAACACCCGATAATAAAACCCAAAATATTACCAAGAGAATCCCTACGAGTAAATGCCATCGCGCCTGGACTTTGATTTCCGCCTCTTCTTTTGTAAAGTCCCATACAACCTTCCCAATCCACAATGAAATGACGAGCAGGGGGATTGAGACTAAAGGTCTTAAAAATCCGATAGAGAATATCAAGAAAGGTATGACCAGGTAAAGAAAACCTATCCTGATCAGATTGAATTTCATGTATACTCCTGAAAGTGAATCTTGTTATATTTTCAACTATATTGATATTTTCACAAATTTCACAAAAGATTTTTTTCGGAAAAAAGGTTAGGGAGATTCAATTTATTACTCAAAATCTGCCCCGAAAATAATTTAGTTCAAAACAAATGAATATTCTTGGCATTAGCATCATAACTTAAAAGGTTCCCTCCACAGAATCGATCGTCACTCCGGCAAGATCCTCCACATCGAAACCTTTGTCCTGCAGGTGGTCCGTCATCCATTGAATCACAGTTTCATTGGATGGGATTGAATTATCCTGGCAGGGAGAGGTATGCCCTTGAATGGCTTCTGTATCCAATTGAAGATTCTTTAAGTCAAATTGAAATAATCGGTCGCAATAAACCAGGCCAATGAGCCCAAATTGATAAAATGGAGGTTCCATATCGTAGGTTGTTGAATACTCACCTGCCGTGTTCTCGCGAAGAATGTTGTAAGTGAATATGGGTTTTTCTGGCAAAGGTTGCAGCAGTGAATTACCTTCCATCCACTCCGGAATATCATAATCCAGGTAATCGAGAATGGTTGGAGCGATGTCGATCAATTGAACGTTTTCTTGAATACGACCCGAATATTTGCTGTCCGGAAAATGAATGATCAATGGGATTCGCTGGGAAAAATCCCAGCCTGCCCCGTGATCGCTGCTGATCAGCAACACAGTGTTCTCAAAGAGTCCATTACGATCCAATTCATTTATAAAGCCGCTTATCGTTGTATCAAGATCGACCACGGCATCATCATAGAAATCACCGTCCCATTCTTTTTGCTGGTCAATGTCCTTCCCGGCAGAGAATTCCCTCGAGGTTGTTAAAAAGGTCGGTCCATGTGTTCCAAAATAGTGGATATGGATGAACACCGGTTGATTGGA
>DAOUGM010000020.1:0-2473 GCA_034428895.1 Anaerolineaceae bacterium | reverse complement strand
ACCATCGTTGCCGAAGCCATTGGCGCTTCGCACGACATTCAAGCCGGCGATTGGGAATTTGCCTGCAAAGCCGGCACCGAAGCCCTGGTGGCCGCCATTGCCATGGTCGGATCCGGCATGGCCGGCTATACCCTGGCCATCGGCATGGACACTGCCCAGGGGAAGCCGGCGGACGCGCTCGAATTTACCGCCAGCAGCGGCGGAGCGGCGTACATTATTGGTCCTGCTGAAGAAGCGGTGGTGAATATCGATGCTTCGTATTCCTACGTTTCCGATACCCCCGATTTCTGGCGCCGCCCGGAGCAGAAATACCCCGAACACGGTCAGCGCTTTACCGGTGAACCGGCGTATTTCCAGCACGTCGTGACCGCCGGAAAAACTTTGATGGAAGAACTTGGAATGACAGCCTCCGATTTCACCTACGCCATCCTGCACCAGCCCAACCCCAAATTTCCGGTGAAGGCGGGCAAGGATATGGGATTCACCGAAGAGCAGATCAAACCCGGGCTTCTTGTGCCCGTCATCGGCAACACCTACGCCGGCTCGTCCTTGATCGGATTGTCCGCCGTGTTGGATATCGCCAAACCCGGCGAGCGCATCCTGCTGGTCTCCTACGGTTCGGGCGCCGGTTCCGACGCCTTCTGTCTCACCGTGACCGACAAAATTGCCGAACGCCGCGGAAATGCCCCCTCCACGGCGGATTACATCGCCCGCCGCACCGAGATCAATTACAGCACCTACACCCGCTTCCGCGGCAAGATCGACATGGGTTGAGGAGGAAGACATGACTGATGTCGTTATTGCGGGAATCGGACAGATCCCGGTCGGAGAACATTGGAACCTCAGCCTGCGCTCGATGGGCGTTCAAGCCCTCACCCGCGCGCTGCACGATAGCGGAGACCTCAAGCCGGATGCTTTATATATCGGTAATTTCCTGGGCTCGATGATCTCCCACCAGGCCAACCTGGGAGCGGTGATGACCGATTACGGACGCCTGGATGGGATCGAATCCTACACCACCGAAGCCGCCGGGGCTTCCGGCGCGGCTGCCTTGCGCCTGGGATACCTGGCGATCCTTTCGGGCTACGCGAATACCGTGGCCGTGCTTGGCATGGAAAAGTGGAGCGACGCCTCACCGGCTGAAGCCAGCCTCGCCCTTTCCCAGGAGTTGGATTACGACTACGAATCCATCCCCGGACTTTCCAGCACTGGTCAGGCGGGTTTGCTGATGCAGCGCTACCTGCACGAATATGACTTGTCGAACAACGCGCTCGGCGCATTCCCCGTCCTGGCGCACGTCAACGCTGCCGGCAACCCCAACGCGTTTTTCAGGAATCCCCTCTCGCTTGAAGCCTACGATAACGCGGGCATGATCAGCGATCCGCTCAACATGTACGATGCCGCCCCCTATGCGGACGGTGCCGCCGCCCTCATCCTCACGCGCCGCGACCTGCTGCCAAAGAATTTTCCCCACCCCCTGGTAAGGCTGCTGGGTTCCAGCGTCAGCATCGATACCCTCGCCTGGCACGACCGCCAGAACCCCTTGAACTTCACTGCCGCCCGAACCGCCGTGGAGAACGCTGCGCTGCAGGCGGGCATCACCCCCCTTTACGCCAACCTGTTCGAACTGGACGATTCCTACTCGATCTACGCTGCCCTCACCCTCGAAGCCTGCGGCTTTGCCGATCCGGGTTCGGCCGGCAAACTGGCGCGCGACGGGCATTTTAAACTCAACGGCAAGGTGCCCATCCTGACCATGGGCGGCTGCAAGGCTCGCGGTAACCCCGTGGGCGCCAAGGGCGTCTACCAGGCTGTGGAAGCTGTGCAGCAGCTGCGCGGTGAAGCCGGAGCCAGCCAGGTGAAGGACGCGCGCATTGCCCTCACCCTCGCCCTCGGTGGACCTGCCTCCACCGCCATCGCACACGTCTTTGACCGGGTGGAGTGCCGGTGAGCGGAGATCAGTGATTGCATATTTCGAGAATGGGCTTGTGTTTTTACCGCTCTCCGATCTCCACAATAAACCTGATAGTATTTGACAGTTTTCAGCACCTACACTTAGCCTTGCAAGTCGAAAATAGGACGAAACGGAGTTAGAAATGGAAAATCCACGCCACTGGCGATTGAAAAAACAGAGATACGCACTTATCGGTGAGGTGTGCCCGCACTGCGAGGCCAAGATCTTCCCCCCGCGCGACGTCTGCCCGGAATGCGGCGGCGAAGCCAAGAACGCTTTTGCCTTCAGCGGCAAGGGCAAGGTCTTCTCCTACACCGTGATGCGCGACGCCCCCACGGGATACGAACACAACACCCCCTACACCGTGGCCATCGTTGCCCTGGATGAGGGACCCATGGTCACCGCCCAGTTGACCGACCTCGGCGAAGAACCGGTGCAGATCGGCATGCCGGTGGAGATGGTCACGCGCAAGATCCGCGAAGACATGGAGCAGAAAGGCATGCTCGTCTACGGCTACAA
>DAOUGM010000019.1:0-1650 GCA_034428895.1 Anaerolineaceae bacterium | reverse complement strand
GTGATCCTCTTCATCACTTCCGCGTCCACCTTGAACAACCCGGCGGCGGGAAGCCTTTGCAGCAGCAGCGCCCAGTTGGGATCTGCTTTGAATACCCTGGCAAAGATAGGCAAAGATTCCTCGACCTTGCCGCTTTCAGCCAGTGTAACCGCCTGCCAGAACGGTAATTCATCGATCTCCGGCGCCAGGCGCGCACCGGTATCATATGCCAGGAAGGCTTCCTTTACTTTTCCTTCACTTAATAATTCGTCCCCGCGGTTCATGGCTTCATAAGCACGCTGGATATTGAGCAAGCGCCGCAGTTCCACCAACGGCTCGGGGTGATCTTCGACGCGCAAATCGATCAGGATGCCCTTCCAGGGTTGTTCCAGGTGATCGCCGGAAACCACCAGCATGGCAGCGGATTGTTTGCCGCGGATGTCTCCACCCTCTGCCTGCGCGGCATCAAGGGCAGCCAGCATCCGGTCAGCCAGGTCGCCGGCTGCTTTCTCGTACGCAGCCGCCATGGCAGGCCAGACGGTATCCTTGAGCATCATGTTAGCCTGGACGGAGTACTGGTTTCCAGTTTGGTGACCCGCTTCAGCGATGCAGCGAGCGCCGGTGTGAACGGCGATATTCCCCAGCGTATCCACCATGGCGACCTGCCTTACGGCATTGTTGCCGTCCTTTGCCAATAATTCATCCAATATTTCCCGCGGTTTCATCCCCGAGCGAAGACCATTCAAACCCAGAGGACCATAACTCACTTCCACCATCGATTGGGTGGCAATGGCTCCCACTCCCGGTTCCGCCCAGGTGACCACAGAACCGGTGGAAAACCAATGAGATTGCACTGCGACACCCATCTGCCCGGTGGCTGGATCGCGGGCAACGATGGAAAATGTGTGAGCAAAAGGAAAACGAGGAAAATCCAGTTTGTGCATGATGAATTTCCTTTCGATGTGGAGATTTTTATTTTTTGAAAATGCCCGAGCGACACCAGCGGGCATAGATCGCAGTTGAGAGATAGCGACCGGCGGACCCTTCAAGCAGGCCAATTTCGCCGGCAAAAGTACTTCCCTTGAACGCCTTCATCATTTCAGTTACAGCATAATACATGGTGGCTGCAGAGGCCTTGACTGCGTATGCGGTGAGCTGAATGAACAAAGGCTCCGGCGAGAGGATCTGGCGGCAGGTGCTGAGCAGATCGGGCAGAAGTTTGTAGAATTCCCAGACCTCACCCTTGGGACCGCGGCCAAACTTTGGCGGATCAAGAATGATGCCGTCATAGCGGCTGCCGCGCCGTTGTTCGCGCTGGACGAACTTGACCGCATCGTCGAGGATCCAGCGAATAGGCAGATCATCCAGAGCGCTGAGTTTTTGGTTTTCGTTTGCCCAGGTGATCACCTTGCGCGAGGCATCCAGGTGAGTGACCAAGGCGCCGGCGCGAGCCGCTGCAAGGGAGGCAAGCCCGGTATAGCCGAACAGGTTCAGCACTTTGGGTTTGCTGTTGGAGGCGCGAATGACCTTATCCGCCCAGTCCCATTGACAGGATTGCTCCGGAAATACCCCCAGGTGACGCGAGGCGGAAGTCTGCACCCAGAAGGAAAGGTCCCGGTAAGTCATTTTCCAACGTTCAGGAAGCCTGCGGCGGTATTCCCAATGTCCGCC
>DAOUGM010000018.1:0-11474 GCA_034428895.1 Anaerolineaceae bacterium | reverse complement strand
TTCAGCGGTTCGAACCACGACTCCATTCTTTTGCGCCAGGCGCAGGTTGTAACGTGTCTTTTGTTTCATCCTGGCCAACCAGTTTTCTTCCACGCCCTCCAGGTCAAGGATGACCGTGTTTTTAAACTGTATCTGATCGGGAGAGTAATGCCACCCTCTCATTTGTAGTTCTTCACACACCTTCAGACCCAAAGGATTCAAAAGCGCATCGGAATCATCAGGGATTCCCCTGCCCAATTCCACCGCTGGATCGATCTTGATGAAGATCAGTTTCTGCTTGCGCGCCCGCCTTTCGAGATCGGCGATCACCCTGGTGCGCAGGTTTTCGTCTTCCCAGTTCAGCAGCGGACCGCGGGGGATGTACCCGATGCTTATTCTCGGACCCCAACGAAACGGGCGCACGGTTCGCACCAGCAACTGGGCAAGGGCGACGACTTTGCCGTTGTCATCCTTCCATTCCAATTGATGCGATTGCCAACCGATGGGTGCTTTAATTTCCGCCCATTGCTCGGTTTGCAGAAAATGAGCCTGATCCATTGATCGCAGCTTTGTATTCCAGTCCGGCTGATTCATCGATCCTTCCCCTCTTTCGTCCTGGAAAGGATCCAATCCTGAATGGAGCGTTCCGCGGCTGTACCGGCCAACGGCAAAGTCATGATCTCATCCGGCGAAAAATAATCCGCTCGCATTGTTTCGTTATTGGTTATAAAATTTCCATCGAGGCGCTGCGCATCATACACCAGCACGATTCCATTGCCCCTTGGATCGTCGTCATAAGTATAGGCATCAACCAGTTGATCTGCCTTTACGATCAACCCGGTTTCTTCCATTACTTCTCGTTCGGCTGCCCGCTGCGGTTCCTCATCGACCTCCAAATATCCCGAAGGAAGATGCCAGCAGCCTTTCCAGGGTTCGATTCCACGCTGCACAAGCAGGAGTTTTCCATCCGACACAACGCGCGCGCCTGCGCTTACCTTGCGGTGTTCGTAATGGATCCATCCGCATTCCCCGCAGACGGCTCTCATTCGATTTTCGATCATTTTAAGGGTTGTCGGAGAGCCGCAGTTCAAACAATATTGCGTCATTTCAGTCCTCTCCGCCGCCGCGCAGTTTCATATACTTTTGATAGAGCCAGTAAAGCGGAGGGTTGAAAACCCGGTCCCAGGCTCCGGCGCTGCGCCAGGTCTCGCCGCCGAAACCGCGCTTGAACCGATAAACCCCCCACAATCCATCGTGGGCATGCCTCTTGAGGAATGATCCTTCCAATTCCTCGTCATCCATATCCGGAATGCCCCACAGATCGTACCACTGGCATTGTTTCGACCTTGCCCATTTCATCGCTTCCCATTGGATTAGATAAGTCGGCATGCGGTTACGTTCAAGGTCTGACGAGGCACCATACATGTAATATGCAAATTTACCGCGCGCCATCACAAAAAGCGACGCCAGCGGCTGGTCGCTGAAATACGCCGTCAGCAGCTCACATTCTCCCGCCGGATGAAACAGTTGGTAGACCTTTTGGTAATATTCCAGGTTGTGCACACCAAAAGCGTCCCTCGCTGCGGTTTGAATTGCCAGGCGGTGAAATTCTTCCACATTGGAGGAGGTCTTGACCACCACATCTTTTTTCTCAGCCAGGCGGATGTTGTAACGGGTTTTTTGCTTCATCCGACCAAGAATGTCTTCTTCCGTGCCTTCAAGATTCACCATGACTGTGCGTCGCGGTTGGATGGGACGGGCTGATTGCCAGCCGGGACCCTCAAAGAAATTTTCAGATTCCCAGGGCTCCCATTCGTGGGGTTCGATCTTCAGAAAAATGGATTTGTTTGCGCGGCAGATTTGGTCGATCTCAGAAAAAAGCTCCGGGCTGTAACCAACCGGTCCTTTGGGCAAATAAGCAATGGAAAAGCCCCTCGGTAACTGCCGCAAGAGGACTTGTGCACCATGGTCTCCGTTCACTATCCGGATGGGCTTCCATCCGAAGTGGGATTTAAGTTCGCCCCATTCCGCTGTTT
Organism: Anaerolineaceae bacterium; assembly: GCA_034428895.1. Classification (GTDB taxonomy): domain Bacteria; phylum Chloroflexota; class Anaerolineae; order Anaerolineales; family Anaerolineaceae; genus UBA6107. The sequence continues at coordinate 9,459 of DAOUGM010000018.1, read as the reverse complement.
GCAACAAGTGAACGTTTGAGTGTGGTTGTAAAAAATCCTTCCATTGATTCGAAGAGATCTGCATGGCTATTCAATGGAGAGCAAATCGGGAACCGGCGTTACGCCAAGTGAAGACCCCGGGATGGTTTCATCGATCAATCGGATGATTTCCTCCGACTTCCCTTTTTCGGCCAGGTCGAGCAACTGGGCGATCTTCTCCTGCAGTTTCTTGCCCTGCAGGTTGGTTGGGTCGTCAAACTGGTAGATATCGGGGTGGATGGTCGGCTCAAACTTGTCCCCTTCTTCCCAGAGGTCCTCGCTCAGTTTTTCTCCCGGTCGAATGCCGGTAAATACAATATCGATATCCTTATTCGGTTCCAACCCGGATAAACGGATCAAGTCTTCCGCCAGGTCCAGAATACGTACCTGCTGCCCCATATTCAATACGAAGGTCTCTCCGCCCTTGCCCATACCCGCCGCTTGCAGAACCAGATAAACCGCTTCCGGGATAGTCATGAAATATCGTTTCATATCCGGGTGGGTGATGGTCACCGGTCCGCCCTTCGCGATCTGATGTTTGAAGAGGGGAACCACGCTGCCGCGGCTGCCAAGGACGTTGCCAAAACGCACCACGCAGTAACTATTGCCGGTACGGTGGGCTGCATCCAATACCATCATCTCAGAAAGGCGTTTTGTGGCTCCCATGATGTTTGCCGGTCGAATGGCCTTATCGGTCGAAATCATCACCAGGCGCTTCACACCGCTTTTTTCACAGGCGCGCACGATGTTGCGCGTCCCCCTGATGTTGTTATCCACGGCTTCATCGATATTCATCTCCATCAGTGGCACATGTTTGTGAGCCGCGGCATGGAAAACCACTTCCGGTTGATGTGTCTCAAAATTATTCAGGATTCGTTCATAATCCCGCACATCGGCGATGATCGGGGTGATGGCAAGTGATGGAAAAGCTTCCTGGATCTCGATCAGGGATTCAAAGATGCTGTTCTCGCCATGTCCAAGCAAAATCAAGCGCGACGGATCCCAGCGTGCAATCTGGCGACAGAGCTCGCGTCCGATCGACCCGCCTGCCCCAGTTACCAATACGCGCTTGCCAGTCAATGTCTCCCCGATCAAATCTTCCTTCATGTGTGCCGGCTGTCGCCGCAGCAAGTCGGTAATGTCCACCTCACGCAGACGGCTGATGCTCAACTTGCCGCCCAACAGTTCATAAATACCAGGCATGGTCCGAAAAGGTATGCCCTTCAAACGGCACACATCCGCGATCATCCTGATTACCTTACCCCCTGAACTGGGTATGGCGATGATCACTTCCTCGATCTTTTTATGCTCGATCACTTTATTAATGTCCGCCAGCGTGCCAATCACGGGAATCCCGTGGATTTGCTGAAGCATCTTATCTGGATTGTCGTCCAGAAAACCCACCGGTTTCAGGTTAAGCTCAGAATTCTTCTGCAGTTCCCTTACCACTAGCGCACCGGCATCCCCGGCACCGATCACCAGGGTGCGTTTTGCCTGTTTGGTTTTGATCGAAGATGAGCTCATGCTGTCTGCCAGCAAGCGCATGACGAGCCGCGCCCCACCAATAAGGAAGATCGATAATAACCAGTCAATGACCAGGACTGAACGCGGAAAACCGTTGAACACCTTGAATGTTAGCAATAGGATCATGATCACTGCCACGATCACCGAGGCGCTGGAGACCGAAACAACGATCAACTGCAATTCACGAGTACTGGCATACCCCCATAAACGGCGGTACATGCCGTAGAAGTAATATATTGGGATCTTCACCAACAGGGCGATTCCGATCATCCAGTAGGCTGAAGGCAGGTAATAGAAGAATAGGGCTCCCAATTCAAGACGGAGCGCATATGCTCCCAAAATGGACGCTACGGTCAGCAGGATATCAATAAGGGCCAGGTAACGGTTGCGGATATTTAGTTTGGATTTCATTAGAGTCCTTTAAACCCAAGAACAGCCCCTACCGTTCGCAGGATGATATTAAAATCAAGCAAAATGTTTCTTTTCTTTATGTAATATAAATCATATTCAAGTTTTACAGCCGTGTCTTGCACGGTGGTCGCATAACGTTGGTTGATCTGCGCCCACCCGGTTAGCCCGGGACGTACGAGCAGCCGGGCGCGGTAAAATGGGATCTCCTGCTGAAACTTGTTCACCAAATCGATCTGTTCCGCGCGCGGTCCGACAATGCTATTCTCGCCTTTTAATATATTGACCATTTGCGGCAGCTCATCCAAATGACTGCGCCTCAAGAATTTTCCGAACCGCGTAATGCGAGAATCATTCTCCGTGGCTGTTCGGGCAACCCCATCTTTTTCGGCGTCCTTGATCATGGTACGGAATTTGTAGATCTTGTAGGAATGCCCGTTCTTTCCGACACGCATCTGCGAATACATGATCGGGAGTCCGCTGTCGATTAAGATCAGCAGCGAAATCAGCGGGAACAGGATGATCAAAACGGTCAAACCGACCAAGGATCCAATCAGGTCGATCAGGCGCTTGATACTTTCATATAATCCGGCTGTATGTACCTGGTCGATAAAGGTACGTAGTACCCAATCGGATTCGAGTAAAAAGATGGGAACACGTCCAAATTGTTCCTCATAAAAGGTCGGAAATGAGGTAACTTCCACTCCATTTTCTTCCGAGTTGAGAACCGCCTGAAAAAGTTCCGGCTGCACTTCACCTGAAATGGCAAAGATCAGGTCGCTGATATCCAGGGTATCGATCAAGTTGGGTAACTGGCTGCCGTTACCGATCACCTTATACCCATTAATTTCCTTCCCCATCTTTTCCGCATCATCGTCAATATACCCAGCCAGAATGAAGGGCATGGGAGAAATATCGTTAAGCATTTTTACCAAGGTCGTACCGGCTTTGCCAGCTCCAATGATCAAAACCCTGCGCATGAACACTGGAGCAGTGAATATTTGAATATAAAGCAGGCGCCATGCAACGGTTAACACGATCGCAGCCAGGATAAAGATGAACACCCCCCGCCGCGGCAGGGAATTGGGTTCCGCGAGGAAAAAAATGATCAAATAAATAACAAAACTGAATGCCGCTGCCGTACCCACCCCGCGGAACACGTCTCTGCGGTGATTCGCCTTGCGCACGTCATAGATTTCAATCATGAACAAGATCCAAATGAAGGGTAACAGGTAGAACCAGAAGGGAGCGCGTTGGCCAAGGAAAGCCCACGAAAAATTCAGCCAGTCTTTTTGCCCCCAAAAATAAAGCCCGATGAAGAGGGCTAAAAAGGTCGCGAGCAAATCACCAAAAAGGAGAATTGCTTGCCGCTCTTCAGTGCGTATGCGCCATCTGCGCTTCAATTGAGGTTTTTCAACGGTCATTTCTATTCTCTGCGAAAATTCGCTTGAGTAGACTCCACCAGAATCCCGCCCCCCAGCAAATGTGCATGGTGGCAATTGCCAGAGGGATCCCGATCAACACCGCCGGTCGCTGAGCCCTCATCGCAGGTTTTGCCGCTCCGGCAGCGAGGATGAGAAGATAAACCAAAAGCACCGATGCAAGAATGATCCAGGCAGGGGTCCAGAACACAGATAGTAATAATAACATCAAAAGCCCAAAAACGAAAATGGGCGGAAGCGCCTGGCGCCAACGTATAGTTCCAGGATAACGTTGCAGCATGCGGAATTTCCAAAATCCATAAGAAAAGTACTGTTTTCCCAGGGAAACCAGGTCGGGGCGGGAAAAGTACACCGCGCAAATTGCCGGATCGATCCAAATCTTGCCGCCAATGGAACGAATGCGGGTATTGAATTCGTAATCTTCATTAACACGCAGAGTTTCATCGAATTTGCCGATTTTCTCGATGAGTGAACGATGGAACGCGCCAAATGCAACAGTATCCGCCTCGGTGGGCGTTTTCGAATGCCTGTATCTCGCGTCTCCCACTCCCAAGGGGTGCACAGCTGCCAGAGCGATCGATCTCCCAATCCACGAATCCTCTACCGGTCTGACATCGAGCACACCGCCGACATTGTCTCCCAACCCTGCTTTTAAGTCCTGAACACATCTCTCCAGGTAATCCGCAGCAGGCAATGCATGACCGTCCATGCGCACGATGAATTCACCACTGGCATGTTCGATCGCCGTGTTGAGCGCCGCCGGAATGATCCGCCGGGGATTGTCCACCAGTTGGATCGATAATTCAGGGTGAGACCTTTGAAAATCGGTGATCCTCTCCCTTGTACGATCCGTGGACATGCCGTCAGCGATCACCACCTCCACCTGATCAATCGGAAACGTTTGATGGAGAAGTGCATCCAGCAATCCTGTGATCGTGGATTCTTCGTTGTAACAGGGAACGATTACTGAAACCAGCGGGGAATTCATAGATCCGGCGTTTTTCTCCATGGAGAAAGTCAAGGCTAACAACAATCCTTTTCTTTACATAACATCGAGATCGCGTCGATTTCCACCAGTGCTTTTTTGGGCAGGCCGGCGACTTGCACGGTGGTGCGGGCCGGCGGATTTTCGGTGAAAAACTCGGCATATACCGCATTCATCCCGGCAAAATCGTTCATATCCTGCAGGAAAACTGTGGTTTTCACCACGTTGTCCGGGCATGAGTTCGACGCCTTAAGAATTTCCTTCAGGTTGGTCAACACCTGCCGGGTTTGAGCTTCAATCCCGCCTGCAACGATCTCATTGGTCTTCGGATCGATTCCCAGTTGCCCGGAGGTAAAAATGAATGGACCTCCGCCAGTTGCCACCGAATAAGGTCCAAGTGCCGCCGGTGCATTCTCGGCTGTATATGCTTGTTTTTCATGGCATGCCATTGTTCGCCTCCACACAGGTATTTATCCTCCATTTTAAACGAACTATCAAAAAAGGTAAATGCAGGTTCATACCCCTGCGAGGGTATTCGTAAAGAAGATACGCTGATATTATTCCAAGGCTGGTATAATTTGTCAGAAAATTTTTTTAATCAGGTTATGTATGTTAGATAAACTATCCGCAATCGAGAGCCATTACGCCGATCTGACCCGTCAGATGGATGAAAATATTCAAGATTACCAGAAGGTGGCTGAACTCAACAAAGAACGCACCGAACTGGAACCGGTCATCGAACGGGCAGCCAAATACCGCTCTCTTCTAAAACAATTGGACCAGGCAAAGGAGTTGCAGGCCAGCGATGACGCTGAACTAAGCGCACTGGCCAGCCTCGAAGCCGAAGAACTTCCATCCCAGATCGAAAAACTGGAAAACGAGATCAAAGGGTTGCTGGTTCCGAAAGATCCCCGCGACCAAAACAACGTTTTTATCGAAATCAGAGCCGGCGCCGGTGGAGATGAAGCCGGGTTGTTCGCCGCCGAATTGATGCGCATGTATATGCACTATGCCGAGCAGCACCGCTGGACCGTGGAAATGATCTCCTCGAATGAAACCGGCATTGGCGGTTTCAAGGAAGTGATTTTCATGGTCAAGGGGAAAGGCGCCTACTCAAAGTTCAAGTTTGAGTCCGGTGTCCATCGCGTTCAGCGCATACCGGCCACGGAATCCTCCGGGCGCATTCACACATCGACGGTTACGGTTGCGGTTATGGCGGAGGTGGATGAGGTGGACATCGACATCCCGGATTCCGATATTCAGATCGATGTTTTCCGCTCATCGGGTGCCGGCGGGCAGAACGTGCAGAAAAATGCTACCGCCATCAGGCTCACCCACATCCCCACCGGGATTGTTGTCACCTGCCAGGATGAACGCTCGCAGTTGCAGAACAAACTGCGAGCATTGGGAATTTTGCGAGCCCGACTTTTTGAAATCGAGGAAGAAAAACGCCGCCACGAACGTGAAGAAGACCGCCGCTCGCAGGTGGGCACCGGCGACCGCTCGGAAAAGATACGCACATACAACTACCCGCAGAACCGGGTCACCGATCACCGGATAAATTTCACATCCTATAACCTGCCCGGCGTAATGGGCGGCGATATCGATCAATTCATCGATGAGCTGGCGCTGCGCGACGAAACTGAACGATTGGCTACCATTGGGGAAAATGAAGACGAGTAATATCGGGGATTGGATCGGTCAAACCGCAGCCACTGTAAAAGGAAAAACCGAATTTCCTCTGATCGAAATCTATGCCATTGCCGCCAACGTGCTGGAAAAACCCAGGGAATGGATCATTTCTCACCCGGAAGCAACCATCGATACCAAACAAATTAATGAACTTGACCGCGCCATCGCACGCCTGTTGACCGGTGAACCCTTGGCGTACATCACAGGAAGGCGTTCTTTTTACGGCTTGGATTTTCTAGTCGACAGGCATGTATTGATCCCGCGCCCTGAAACCGAGATTCTGGTGGAAGAAGTGATCGATTGGTTCGAAGCGCATCCCGGACGTGTCGCCATGGCGGATATAGGCACGGGATGCGGGGCAATCGCCGTTGCCTGCGCCGACAGGTTCCCGGCTCTTCGCATCACCGCCTTGGACATTTCACCTGATGCTTTGCAAATTGCACGGGAAAACGCAGTGCGCAACAATGTCGACGGTCAGATCGAATTCATCCAGAACAACTTGTTGGAAGGGTTGGCCGGTAAATTCGATGTGATTGCAGCCAACCTCCCCTACATTCCCAGTGCGGAACTCGATACATTGGAAGTGATCCGGTTCGAACCGCGTCTGGCATTGGATGGAGGTAATGACGGACTGTATTTCATCAATAAACTTCTACATCAGTGTGAAAAATACCTGTTTCCAGGCGGATGTGTCTTTTTGGAAATTGAATATAATCAACCTAAGGTGAAGACAATCGCCGGCCAAATATATCCGCAGGCAGCAATCACAATGATCAACGACCTGGCAAATCTTCCCAGAGTGATCAAAATCCAATTTTAGCAGTCAGGGATATCATGCAAACCATCACGTTACCAGCGGACGACCCAACCTCGATCGATACGGCAATTAATTTATTACATGACGGAGAGATCATCGCGTTTCCAACGGATACCGTGTACGGACTTGGCACCAATGCCTTTCATTCTCCAGGGATCATTAAATTATTTGAAGCAAAAGGACGCGATTCCAACAAGGCCATCGCAGTCCTGATTGGAAGCATCGACCAGATGGCGCTGCTCACAGATGATTTGAATGCCAATGCCCGCAAACTGATCGAAAGGTTCTGGCCTGGCGGATTAACCATCGTGGTTCCCAAACGTAAGGATATCCCTGAACTCCTCTCCGCCGGCACATCGATCGGCATTCGCATGCCTGATCATCCCATCGCACTGGAGCTGCTGCAAAAGTTTGGTCCAATTGCCACCACCTCAGCCAACCTATCCGGCGGCAACAACCCCCACAATGCCAAAAATGTACGCGACCAGTTGAACAATCGGGTCCCCCTCATCCTGGATGGCGGTGAATGCCCCGGCGGTATTCCCTCCACCGTGGTGGATTGCACCACCGAGGACATCAGGATCTTGCGCCAGGGAGCCATCACCCAGCAAGACATTGAAAACGCATTGAAATAGTCAAGGCAGTACGGCTTGATCGATGGTCTACCTGTTTTGGTATTAATCGGAAACCTTCGCTTGTTCCCCATTTGGTAACAAAAGATCGAAATCCAATTCGGTCAAGCGTTTGAATATTCCGTCATTCCGCATTAATTCTGAATAATTGCCGCGCTCGACGATTGTTGAATGATCCAGCACCATGATCTCGTCCATTGAATCCAATAAGCGCAATTTATGGGTCGTCAGCAGAATTCCCTTTTCCTTGAAAATCCTGAACAGGGTATCTAGCAACCGGGCTTCATTGATCGGATCCAGGTTGGCAGTCGGTTCATCCAGCAGTACCACCGGCGGATCCTGCAGGATAATGCGCGCCGCTGCCAACCGCTGTCGTTCGCCGGCGCTCATTTTTATCCCATGCTCACCCAGCCAGGTATCCAGTCCATGCGGCAGCGCCGCGAACCAGTTGCTTAATTCCGCCAGCGAAAGGGCATTCAGAAGATCTCCATCTTCGGCGTTCGCATTAGCCAATTGCAGGTTTTCCCGCAGGCTCGCATTAAATATATAAGGGGATTGGAAAATGAGGCCAAATATTTTATGAATATTGGATGGATCGATTTTCTTTAACTCTATTCCATCCACTTCTGCACGGCCTGTATATGAATCATTGAATCGCAGGAAGATATTCAACAGGCTCGTCTTGCCAGCCCCGCTGGTGCCGACCAACGCTTTCTTCTCCCCCTTTTTCAGTTGCAGGTTAATGTTTTTTAGTACGCCATGTTGATCATCCCGGTAGGAAAACGAAACATTTTCCAGAACAACCGCACGCCCGGATGGGAACGAGAGCATGGTTTCCTCCACCTCCTGTGAGGTTGATCCGTCGATCGAAAACAGCCGTCGGGCAGAATCGAGACTGGCATTCAGGTTGGCTGCCGCTGAAGGCATGGAAACGACAGCCTCGAAGCTGGCGCTGGCTGCCAATATCAGAACAGCCAGGGTCACACCGGAAAGATCTCCTGAATTCACTTTTGGGATGGCAGCCCAAAGAATGGCCAGAATGGTGAAATTAAGAATTAATAGGTATATTCCGCTCCCCAGCGCGTTGACCGTGGTCAGCTGGTTCTGCCTATGCCCCGCCTGCTCGATTTCCTTTTCAACCTTGTCCATCCAACGGTCCTGGGCATTGTAGGACTGCAAGTCCTCCAGCCCCTGCAGGGTTTCGACCAGGGTGGAGGAAATCTCTGCCCGTGTTGCCGTGATGCGTTGAATGATCGGACGCGAGATCAACACGGTCGCTGCCGGAAGCACGAAACCATTGATGATCAACCCCGCAGCCAGAATGATGCCGCACTCCACCAGGTATCTGCCGACAAACAGGCTCACAGCCAGCGTAACCACTAGCGCCACGAAGAAAGGAGCCACAACCCGTACATAAAAATTTTGTAGGATTTCCAGGTCACCCATCACCCGGTCGAGCAAATCTCCGCTGCGGTATGGATGCAGGTTTGCCGGTGCACCGGGTTCGATCCTCCGGTAAAAGTTTTCACGCAGGTTCGACAGCAGGTTTAGATTCACCGAATGCGAGGTGAGACGTTCGAGATAGCGGAATACGCCGCGGCTGATGCCGAAGAAGCGCACACCCACGATCGCGACCTGCAACTCTGCAATGGAAGGATGAAGTGCCGCACTGGCGATCAGCCAGGCGGATGTGCCCAACAGTCCGATACCCGCACTCACCGTGGCAATACCCAGCAGGATCGACAACAGGATCTCACCCAGGAAGGGCTTAAGCAACGAAAGGAGTAGACACAAATGTTTCATTGGCCGCTTCTTCTGGCAGATATAAGTGCACGATAAACGGAGCAGCGTTCGATCAACTCCTGGTGTTTCCCGCGGTCGACCAACCTGCCCTGATCGAGAACCAGAATTTCATCTGCATTTTGAATGGTCGACAAGCGG
>DAOUGM010000017.1:0-8254 GCA_034428895.1 Anaerolineaceae bacterium | reverse complement strand
GGTACGATCCACTCCAGGCGGGTGTCGCTGTTCTCGCTGGCAGGACGCACCTTGCCCAGCAATGTGGTTCCGTTTGTGTCATACAATTCGATGCCAGCCGCGGACGCGTTGCCGACTGCTTTACTCACCAGGCTGTAGGTTTCGCCTTGCAGGGCCTGGAAAGCCACCCAATCCACGTCGCCCAGCGGGCACCAGTTGTGCGTCTGTGTCACGCCGGACTCCGCCGGTGCGGCTGTAAGCTGTTCATCGTCGCCCGGGGCAACGCCTTCATATTCATCATCCATGCAGCCCGGGTTGATAAAGGTGGAAACTTCCGCTGCATCGGGATACGCCTCGGTCGTGCCGATCAGGTCCACGGCTCGCATGCGGAATTCGAAGGTTGAATCGGGTGTACCCCAGAACAGAACCTGGCGTGCGTCCCTGGCAAGCGGTTCTGACCAATCCTGCCATTCGCCGCCCTGCGCACGCCATTGCAGGTTGAAGTGATCGACATCGTCCTCGCCGCTTTCCACTTTCCATTTGAGGGTCACGGCGGTGGAATTGCTGATCTGCGGCAGGGCTTCCATGGAGGAGACAGGAGGAACCACGCCCGGCATGACGGTGAACGGCTGAGTGACCGATGCGCTGCCCGCCAGGTTGACGGCTTCGACCGCCAGTGAGTACTCGCCTTCCGCAAGTTTTCCGATCTCCCAGCTTCCTCCGGTCTGCCAGTCGAGCGCGTTGGTGTACCCGTTGCCTCCGTTGAGCGTGGCGCGCGTGTCCACCCCGGCTTCCGTTGACCAGGCAGCCGTCAGCAGCGTGTCGGCTGTGATGACCAGCGGCAGGGTGATGCTGGGCGGTGTGGGTGGAACGATGCGCTGCACCACCTTGATCGATGCCGCGTTGGCATCCCCGATGGGATTGTCCGCCAGGTTGTCGTCGCCGTCCTGGATCAGCTCCACCGTTCCCTGGAAACCTGCATCCGGGTAAAGCAGTGCCGAAACACCCGACCCCACCAGGATCGAGCGCGCGGCGTTTGCCTTGACCTGCGGCAGCGCATTCATGTCGGAATACTCGCCCTTTTCCAGTATCTGGCAATTGCCTTGAAATTCAATGTCCGAGAATAATGCCGCCTGGGTTTCCGTCGGTACGCATACCGGCGGTAATGGCGGGCACTTGTAACTTTTCACCAATTCGGTCAAGCCCTGCGTTCCCACGGAGGTCTTCCCCGCCTGGTCGCGCACCACTATGGAGAGGAAGAACTTCCCGTCCGGTATGCGCGCCTGGCAGAGATCGATCTGGGTGGTGAAGGGCGTGGTCGTTTGAAGGTTGCCGATCGGTTTCCAGTCGCCGGCGACCGTGTACATCAATTGAGCGCTCGCCACACCTACATCGTCCTTCATCCAGCCGCTCACGTTGAGCGTGGGGGAAGTGATCGTGGAATAAGCCGCCGGGCCGCTGATGCCGCCGGTGGGGGGCTCGGCGTCGCTGTTGCGCGAGACATACCGGTCGTTCGGCATGCACTCGGTGCCAAACTGCGGAAATGCCTGCGCTTCCGAACACATGCGCGGACGTCCTCCATTGATGGAGACGTCGTCGAAAGTGATATCCACCGACCTGCCCCAATAGGTGGTCGTACTGGTATGTACGTGGAAATGAAGGTGGTGACCGGTGCTGTACCCCGTGTCATCGGCATTGCCGAGGAACTGCCCTTGCACCACCGGGGTGCCGATCACACGCAGCGCGGCCGGGATGCTGTTCTGGGCAAGGTGCAGGTAAACCTGGTAGGTGGTGGGGGATGTGCTGGTATCTTCCAGCACGATGTAATTGGCATTGGTGGTGTTGCCGTTCTCGTACTGCCATACCGCGTATTTCACCCTGCCCTGTCGTGCTGCCCGCACAGGAAACATGGTGCCGTTGGCGAAGTCAAAGGCATACAGGCAGTCGTTTGGGCAGGATTTGTAGGTGTATACATGGCCGATGCTGCCGGACAGGCGTACCGTTTCACCATTGGTCCAGGGCAGCCGGTAGCCGTGAAATATCGAGGCGGCTTTGTCTGCCTGTTGAACGGCGGGCATATAATGCTGCTTATCCTCGGGCGAAAGCATCTCGTCCGGTACCGCCATCAGCACCTGGGCAAAATTGGCATCCGCCTGGAAGGTAAGCTGCCAGGGGTTCGTCAGGTCTGCGGTCTTCTGCGCGATCACCAGCCCGGGTTCTCCCGGCTGGACAAACCCTTTCTCTTTGTCGACCAGCGCGATCCAGACCAGCGCCAGGGTGCCGTCCTTTGAATACTGCACATGATCGATGGATACATCGAAAACGATGAACGCCAGCACGTCCTCGCGCCCCGCCACGGATTTATGGATCTGGCTGTAGAGTTCGATCTCCCTGGGATCGGTGAGCGTTTTGGGCATCGGCATCTGCCCCTCTTGCGCTTGACCTTCCTCGGGCAGCACCGTGCAAGCCGTGAAGATCAGCAAAGCCATCATGGTAAGGATTGAGAAGAATCTGGTAGTCCAGAGCTTGGTTTTTGACATGAAAGGCACCTCGTTCAACTATGTTCAAGGGAATATGGGTGCAAGTCTCGTGCCAGGTTGTTTTACTGCCGGGGTGGCGCAGGTAGCCGTATATCCTCCCCGCTGCCTCAAGCGTGGATTCAGTGATGATCAATAAACTGGCTGTTGGAATACCGTAAAGTTGTCGAATGTGACCGCAACGCCGGCTTCCTCAAGGGTTCCGGCGATCACCCCCACGTCTCCGTGAACGAAATCCGCGTCCTCGAACATTCCCAGCAAATAACCGTTGGCATACAGCGCCAGCGTCGCGCCGCTGCAATCCAGGCGCAGATGATTGACCGTCGTGCCGTCCACGACCCGGTCGGTCGGCTGCAATTTTCCATCGGTCAGCAGCACGTTCTCTCCGTCCAAGCGTTTTCCGATGCCGTAATATCCGTCGCTGCCGATGATGCCGAAGTAATAATTATCCGCATCCTGGTAGCGGCAGATGACGCCGTAAGCATTGCTCAATGGACCGTCCACGCGGGCAGCGTCCACCTCGATGCTGACGTCCGCCAGGTCCAGCCCGGGGTTCGCCCACAGGTCGAGGTTGGGTTGTTTGACCCAGATGAGGTAGCCGCCGGGAATATAATCCGTCTGCCCGTCATCCCCGCTGTCGCGGTCCCAGCCGGAGAGGGAACTGGAGAAATCATCGAAATACAGTACGTTGCTGGTTGCAGTGGGGGTGGGGGTTGCGCTCAGATCCCCCTTGAGTTCGCTGATGCGCGCTGAAAAAATGTCGCATCCGGAGAGGAGAAGGATGAATACGAGGATCAGAGAAGATCGAATGAGTTTTTTCAAGAGGTTTGCCTGGTAGCAGGTATTTTTCAAATTATAAACCAAAGCGCAGAGTCCCAATTCACCTGTTTCTGGGTAAATTAAGTGATTTGGATTCACTCTATTACCGCCGAGATCAAAAAACGCCTCTGATCAGAGGCGTTGGATTGATCTTTCATATTGACTCAAACCAAATCATCGATTTCAACATGGAGCATTGACGCCAATTTCTTCATCACCTCAATGGACGCCCTGCGTTTTTCTGTTTCAAGTTGTGAAACGAATGGAACGCTGATTCCGATTTCTTCAGCTACCTGCTGCTGGGTCAATCCCCGATATTCCCGCCAAACCTTGATGGGATTTTCTCCATCGGCAAGTGCGTCGACAACGGAAGCAGGGAACAGTTCCTCATTCCCGCTTGCAATGGATTTCTTCGCGTTGTCGTAGCTGCGAATATCTTCCAGCATCTCCGCCTGTTCAACCAGCACAAGGTACTCGGGATAGGGTAAAACGGCATATTCTGGTTTTCCATTTTGATGGATGACCTGCACGCTCATCGGTACACCTCTTTTCGTAAAGCAACATCCAGCACCAATATTAATATTTTCTCCTGCTGGATTTCGTAGATGACTCTCCAATCGCCTTGTCTTAAACGGTAACCATCTCGTCCTTGCAGTTTGGTCACGTTGTGGTGGGAGGTGAAAGGGTCTTCCGCGATTTGTTCCAGTTTCATCCGGATAATCTTTGAAGTATCCTTCGGCATCCCTTTGAAGGCTTTCAGCGCCTGTTTGGTGTAGACGATATTGTAGGTCATCTTTCGCAATATTAGCACATAGATAATAAATAGTCAATAGGATTATTTCTCAAAGTTAATATTCGAAATGGTCTCAACGGTTATTCCCATCGATCACCGAAAGCGGTTCCGATATGGATTAATTTTTTGTGGAACAAAACCATTGTAAATTCTGTTTCCACCCTGTAGCCTTGCTTTTCCCCCTATTCCTCCCCCGTCGCGGAAGCCAACTGGTGCGCCTGTTCCACGTATTCCAGCGACTGGTGCCGGAAGTAGGTGTTGTAGAGCGTGGCATAATGCCCGCCGCCCGCCAGCAGCCCCTGATGATCGCCCTCCTCGATGATCCTCCCCTGCTCCATGACGATGATGCGGTCGGCACTCTTGACCGTCGATAACCTATGCGCAATCAAGATACTGGTCGACTGGCGCAGGATCAGGTCGAGCGCCTGCTGGATCTGCCACTCCGTGAACGGGTCGATGCTCGCCGTGGCTTCATCCAGGATGAAAATCGCCGGTCGCTGCACCAGCACGCGCATCAGCGCCACCAGCTGCCGCTGGCCCATCGAAAGCCGCGCCCCGCGTTCGCCCACCTCGGTCGCCAACCCCTGCGGCAGGGTATCCAGCCACTCGCCGTCGCCAATCTTGCGCGCCAGTGAAAGCATCTCCCCATCCGTGGCTTCGCGCCGCGCGTAGCGGATGTTCTCTTCCACCGTGCCCGAAAACAGGAACGGCACCTGCGAAACCACCCCCAGCCTGCGCCGGTACTGCTCCAGGTTGAAGCTGCGGATGTCGTGCCCGTCGATCAGGATGCGCCCCTGCTGGAATTCATAGAAACGCGCGATCAGCTTGGCAATCGAGGTCTTGCCCGCTCCGGTGTGCCCCACAATGGCCAGGTTTTCACCAGCCTCGATCTTGAGGTTAAAGCCCGCCAGGATCGGTTCGCTTTCCTTGTAATGGAATTCCACGTTCTCGAAAACGATTTCCCCTTTCAACGAAGGCACCGCCTCCGCGGCGGTTTGAATCACAGCCGTGGGCGTATCGATCAGGGCGAACACCCGTTCAGAAGCTGAAAGCCCGTTCTGGATCGAGGTCCAAAAAGAGGTGAGGTTCATCACCGGGTACATGAAGCGGTCGAGGCTGAGGATGAACAGGTACCACGCGCCCAGTGTGACCGTGCCGGCAATCACGCTGTGCCCGCCGATCAGCACCATTAAGCCCGTTGCCACCAGTCCGATGGCGTTGAGCGTGGGAAAAACGATCGAAAGCGCCAGCCCCCGCCGCACATTGACCTTGTACGAGGTCTCGTTCGCCTCGCTGAATTCCTGGTAAATGCTGGCTTCCTGGCGGAAGTTCTTGGCCACCGCGATGCCGCTGACGGTTTCCTTGATGGTGGCATTGACGTTGGCCATGGCGCGCATACCCTGGCGCGTGGCCTTGCGCGCGATGGTGCGGTACAGCACTCCCAGCACGGTGCAGATCGGGATCAGCGCAAAGGCATACAGCGTAAGGTGCCACTCAATGACCAGCAGCACCACCGCCAGGATGAGGGCTTCGATGAACATGCTGACCACGTCGGTGATCAGCGTGACCAGTTCCCCAAAATCCCGCGTGTCGGAGGTGATGCGCGAGACGATCTTGCCCGAGGAGAATTCATCGTAGAACGACAGGTCGTGTTCCACCGAGGCGGCGTAGGCCTGGGTGGAAAGTTCCGCCACCACCTCGGCAATGGCTGTGGTGATCATGCGCCGCAACCCCCAGTTGCAGAACCACATCAGCATGCCGACGAGCAGCACCACCCCCGCCACCGCCAGCATGCTCACCAGCGTCGGAACGCCGTGCAGCAGGTCCACTCCGCGGCTGACAGTGATGGGCAGCAGGGCGCCCACACCCGCCACCGTCAATGTCAGCAGAGAGATCAGCAGCAGGCGTTTCCACTGGGGTGTGAAATATCCCACAATGCGACTGACCAGCTCCCTGTCATTGTAAGTGCGGTCGTATTTTTCCGCGTCCAGTCCGTCAAAAAAGCCCATGTTTCCTCAAAATAACGTGAGTCGAAAGACGGGGGTTGCAATCCGTCCTTGTTTTCGATTCACGATTCTCAAATCACGATGCCCGTTCCTTAGTCATTAAAGATCCTGCGATAAGCCTCGCTGGTCTGCAGCAGCTCTTCATGCGTACCAGACGCCGCCAGTTTGCCGTTCTTCACCACCAGGATCAGGTCCGCCCAGCGGATCTGCGAAAGGCGGTGCGTAATAATGAATGTCGTGCGCCCGCGCGCGGCAGCGTAGATGGCGCGCTGGATCTTGTCCTCGGTGGCGGAATCGATGGCGCTGGTCGAATCGTCGAGCATTAAAATGCGCGGGTCGGTGAGAAACGCGCGCGCCAGTGCCAGGCGCTGCCGCTGCCCGCCCGAAAGCGTGACCCCGCGCTCGCCGATGACGGTCTTGTAGCCGTCGGCAAAAGACGTGATGAATTCATGAGCCTGGGCTGCCCTGGCCGCCGTTTCGATCTCCTCCTGCGTTGCCCCCGGCTTGCCGAAGGCGATATTCTCGGCGATCGAACGCGAAAAGAGGAAGATGTCCTGTTCGATGATGGAAATGTTGCGCCGCAGGTTTTCCAGGTTCCAGTCGCGCACGTCCACGCCGTCCACCAGCACTTTGCCGCCCGTGACATCGTAGGTACGGTTGATCAACCTCACCAGCGAGGTCTTGCCCGAGCCGGTCTGCCCGACGATGGCCACCGTCTTTCCGGGCTGCACTTTGAAACTCACGTTCTCCAGTACCGCTTCGCCGCTTTCGTAGCGGAAGGTGACATTGCGGAACTCCACCTCTCCTCGCAGCGGTTGGGCGTAGCCGGCGGCGTTCTGGTCCAGGTTGTTTTCGCGGTTCATCACCTCGAGAATGCGCTTCGCGCCCGCCAGGCCCAGCGAAATGCGTGAATATGCCCATAGCGACGCGAAGGTCGGGAATTCGAGCATCATCAGCAGTCCAAAGAATCCCACCACCCCGCCGATATCCACCAAACCCTGGCGGAAGAGCAGCAGCGCATGCAGCAAGCCAAATGCCAGCGCCGCGCCGTAGAGCAGCAGCGGCAGGAACTTGGCTTCCTTGCGCCCCTGGGCAATGGCGGCATCCTTGTAGCGCGTGACGTTGCGCTTGAACAGGTCGATCTCGCCGGTTTCCTGCGCCGAACCCTTAACGGTCTCGATCCCATCCAGCGATTCCGCCAGCCGGATGTTCAGTCCGCCGAACGACTCGCGCACTTCTTCGGTCACCGGCGCCAGGCCTCTCATGTAGATCCTGAGGGTGATGAAGTACAGCACGACAAATATCGAAGGCACCAGCACCAGCGATGCATGGTAGCGGGGGGCGTACAGGATGGGGAAGATGAGGAAGGTCAGCGAACCCACCACCATGTTCAGCCCGGGACTGAAGAGGAAGTTCACCTCGCGCACGTCGTTGGTGGCGCGCGCCATGGTATCGCCCACCGGCTGCAGGTTGTGAAAGGTCATGCTCTTGGAAAGCAGGCTGGAATACAGCTCGCGCCGCACGTTGCGTTCGACGCGCTGGGCGATGAATTCGAAGCCAAAGTTGCGCGCCAACTGAAAAACACCTCGGATCACACCCGCGATGATGATGACCATCGCGATATTGAGCAGTGCCTTGGCGTCGAAAACCGGAGCGGAGACCACGTTGAACGCTTTGCCCACCTGCACCTGGCTCACCGCCAGCAAGGCGGCGTTGCCCAGCGCCCCGATCAACGCGATCAGGATGATCCACCACTGGCGCAGGGCGTGCGAGATCACCCAACGCGCAGGGGAGCGCCGGTCGGTGGGATACTGCGCGGGGATGGTGAATTCAGCAGTGGTTGTGGTCATGGCAAGGTTAAAGTCTATCACGGTTTTTTTTGACCGGCTAGTAAATCGCGATCAACGAAAATGCGGGGACGTTCATGTGAACCTCCCCGCTGAACTTTCGGAAACCTTCTCGTTGTTACGCTTCGGGCAGCACCGGTGGTTCCGCGGGCAGTGGCAGGCTCAATGCCTGCATTTGCCTGAAGGTCAGCGTCCAGACGTTGGCGTTGTACACCGCGAACATGCCGCCGAGAAAACTGAGCGGTAAAAAGACCACCAGGAAGAACATCGGTA
>DAOUGM010000016.1:0-7698 GCA_034428895.1 Anaerolineaceae bacterium | reverse complement strand
CTTGTCCGGCTCGCCCTGCACCACGCAGCGCATCTTGTTATCCTCGATCGACAGGTTGCGGATGTTGGGAATGTCTGCAAACAGTTCCTTCGATACCGGGTTGGCAAAGCGCATTTCGACCACGCGCAAGGCGCGCGAACGCAGTTGAACTCCGCGTTCGATGGCAACCAGCTTTCCGCGGTGCAGGATGGCCACGCGGTCGCAAATGCGTTCCATTTCGGATAACGAACGGGAAGTAATGAATACCGTGCGTCCTTCCTTGCGCGCATCCATGATCAGGCGGTAGAAAACGTCCTGTATGGCCGGTTTTAACTCATAAGTGGGTTCGTCCAGGATCAGGAGTTCAGGGCGCGGGATGAATGCCTGCAGGAGGTCGAACACCTGGCGGTCGTGCGAAGAAAGGGTGGCGGCGGGTTGCGCCAGATCGAGATCGAGTTTGTCCACAAGTTTTTGGATCTCGGTCCACAGCATCCCCCCGGGCTGATGCCCCTCGGAGCGCAGCAGCTCGGCAACGGTGTGGCGGCTGGGGGTGGGATAATTGCCCGGAAAAAGACCGATCCGCTCACGGATGGTACGCGCTTCCCGCTGGCAATCGAGACCGAAAATGCGGATATCGCCGCTATTGGGACGGAAATAGCCCGCAAGCAGGCTGAAGATGGTGCTTTTTCCGGCGTGGTCGGTTCCAAGCAAGCCAAAAACCTCCCCTGGTTCAACATCGAAGGAGACATTTTCCACTCCCTGGCGATGGCTGTAATTCTTCGATACATTTTCCGCTTTGATGGCAAAATAGCGCATACCGGCCTCCAAGAGAATATTCAATATCCCTTATAGGAAAAAAGGGATAAAATTTTCGTTTGCTGACCAAAAGCCGGGAAAAATAAACCGGCTGGTAGCGGAAGTACCAGCCGGCGCAGTGTGTGTGCCTGAAAGATCAGATGAGGCTGATCAAACCAGTACTCCCTGGTTGGCGCCTTTACTGAGATGTGCAGAGGAAATCATGCAGCGATAAGTGCCGGATTGCCTGCCTCGAGGGAAGAGCGCCGTATTCTTTTTCACGTACCTGGATGTCGTTACGATTCCCCTGCAACTGAGGGGAGGATTATCGTTTCCGGCATCCGTTTCTTCCAACTGCATTCGAAAACCTTTCTGCTTAAAATTTGCGTCAATTAAGCTTACTGCGAGTAAATCGATTTTAGTTACCCATGTCCTTTATGTCAATAGGGAAAATCTCATTTATTAAGAATGCAATTAATCCTTGCGAAGTTGAAAGGTAATCCCGGATGGCGTGGCCTCGACTTCATTGAAACAATTCTTGACGAGCACTTTCTGCGATGGAAAATTATCCGGCACAACATTGGTGGCATTGATGGCTTTGCATTCAGGGTGGGAAAAAGCCCATTCAATGAGCGCTTTAACCGCCTCGCTCATGTACCCGCGGCTCTGGAAGATCGGATTTATCCCGTAACCAATCTCGACTTCCCCTTTTGCATCCGGATTTCCCTTGAAACCCACCAGGCCGGCGCCGATCTTTTCGCTGTCGATTACGATTAGCCAGTAGGTGAACCAGGGGTGAAGCTCCTCCGGAACCGACTGCATCTTGGCGATTTTCATATTTACAGCGCGTTCTGCATTTCCCGAGATGAGGTTTTCCACCAGTGGAATGTTCAACTCGGCGGCAAGTTGCTTTATGGAGGAAGAACCCAACTCAAGTTGCCGCACGGTAAGCGGAATCAACGTTAATCTTTCTGTTTTGATCATTTACCCTCCCAGTAAGTCCATATATTTCAGTCTAAATCAGCGCAGCTTCAATGTCAACAGGAATTTTCTCTTTGATATAATCGTTACAATTCCTGCACATGGAAAGGAAATTACTATGAATCCCAAAGTCTATTATGGCTCTCCACGCCAATCCAGGTTGGAAGCCAAAGAAACTCTTCCAGCCAAACTGGATTTAATACTGGATGCCCTGCAATTGCGTGAGCGTGTGAAAAATGAATTGGTATGTTTGAAGCTTCACGTGGGCAACAACATCGGTTATTCCACCATTCATCCGGTTTTCGTCCGAAAGGTGGTGCAGGCGGTCAAAGATGGCGGCGGCATCCCTTTCATCGCCGATGTGAACTGGGATGTTGAAGGGTGCGAACAACGCGGATACACCTCGGAAGTATTGGGCTGCCAGGTGTTTCCGGCAGCAGGACCGCGGGAGAGTTATTTCTATTCCCATGACTGGGAATACAAAAATCTCAAAACATGGCAGGTCGCCGGCATGGTGCAGGACGCCAGTTTCCTGGTCAATTTTGCTCATGTCAAAGGGCACCCTGCCTGTTCATTTGGCGGTGCTTTCAAGAACATTGCCCTGGGCTGCATGGTGGGGCAGACGCGTTCGCAAATGCACGACACCTGCCACTACGATAAATACTGGTTCAGGGAAAATTGTCCCGACCGCGCGACCATGCAGCGCATCGTGGATTCATGCCCGTTCAACGCCATCGTATTCGACAAGTATGATCCTGAAGAATTGCATGTGCATTTCGAGCCGTGCAATCAATGCATGCGCTGTCAAAAAGTGGCACCTGCGGGAAGCCTGAAGATCGAACCGGTCAATTTTCATTCGTTCATGGAAGCCTGTGCAATCTCGACCGCCATTACCCTTTCGACTTTTGAGAAAACCAAGGTGACTCACCTGGCGCTTGCCACTCACATGACGCCGGTATGTGATTGCTTTGGCTTCACCAGCATGCCTGTGATGCGCGATGCCGGCATTTTCGGTTCAGACGATATCGTGGCCATCGATACCGCTGTGCTGGATTTGACCGCCGATACTCCGCTCTACCTCGAGAACCTGCCCACAAGCATGGAACCCCGGCAAAACGGCGGTCATCCATTTGCCCAGTTGCACGGCAAATTCAAAGATCCATATGTGGTCACCCGTTATGGAGAAAAACTGGGGTTGGGCAGCCAGAAGTATGATCTGGTGGACGTCTTGCCGCTGGAGGATATCGAACCCGGTCAGCAGGGATACTATATTTCTGCACAATAACTGAGGGAATCAACACTTTTCAGCGGAGGATTTTTCCCTCCGCTGATTTTTGTTTGTTGCCCGCTTAACCCCTTGCTTTGCCGATTTCAGCCGTCTGGAGGGCTTCGAGCAACTTTACAACGACCGCTTTCCTTCCCTTGAGCATGTCCTTGTAGTCCGCGTTATCTGTGTTCGAAATTTCATCGTGCAGGTCCGAAATGCAGCTCTCCAGCAACTGATGCAAAACAGTTCTCTCACCTTCGTCCAACTGTAGGCGTATCACTTCACCCTCCTTTCGCGAAAAAGAAAACGGGTTGCCCTTTTTCGGACAGCCCATTGCAGACTGATCTTTGGTTATGAGTTGAGCTGTCGTTCGGGCAAGCTTCTACCTTCAGTATAAGAATTTGACTCTTTCAAGTCAAGGGGGAACGGTTCAGATCGTCATTTCATAAACACGGTAGCGGCGCAAATCCCTTACTCCAAGCTTGTGCAGGGCGTTGTTCATGCGGTCGTTGTCTTCCAGCACGTAGTTGATTTCCAGCCGGATTTGATCGGAGTATATTGCATCGTAGGTGGCGCGGTAAAGCAGTGTGTCGATGGCTCTGCCTTGGTATTCGGGGATGACGCCCAACGCCCACATCCGGTATTGATGCAGTTTGGGCAGCTTGAACAGCATCCTGGCTATCCCCATGGGGAACAGGCGCCCGTTTAATCCCTTGAGGATCTGGTTGATATCCGGCAGGCTCATGGCAAAACCCACCGGTTTTCCCTCGAGCGTTTCAGCGATCAACACTGCGCGTGGATTGATCACCTGCTTCAGATCGCGCGCCATGGCGCGCGCTTCATCTTCCGTGACCGGGTAAAACCCCCAGTTATCCGAGATCGAGGCGTTGGCCAGGTTGGTGATGGTGACTACATCCTCCTCGAGGCGGTTCATGTTCACCGGTCGCACCTTCACCCCGTATCTTTTCTGTACAATATCGGTAAGCGTCAGGATCCTGTCGGGAATGCGGTATCCCTCGCAAGCGTCGATGACATACACCAGCAGGTCTTTCACCTTTTCCAATCCGAATTCGGACAGGAGTTCGTTATAGAAGGGAGGATTGTACGGTGCGAGGATGACGGGCTCCGGTCGAAAGCCTTCAACCACCAACCCCCACTCCTGCGAGGCGAAACTCCACGGACCGCGCATGCTGCTCATGCCTTTCGACCGCAGCCACTCCCGCGCCACGGAAAGCAGCCCGTGCGATACCCCTGCGTCGTTGATGCACTCAAACGAGCCGAAGAGACCGATGGGTTGTTTCCAGTGCTCGAGCGCCAGGTGATCCAGGAATGCGGAAATCCGCCCCACCACCTGACCGTTCCGACGGGCGAGGAAAAGTGTGTACTCGCAATGATCGAGCATGGGGTTCTTGTCAGCCACGAATTGCGCTTTCTGCTCGCTGCGCAGCGGTGCGACCCAGTAAGCATCGCCGTGGTAAAGGGCGTATGGAAGTTCAATGAACTTGCGCAGATCTTCTTTGGTGGTTACTTTGCGGATTTCCATCCATCCTCCAGGTTATGTTCCGCCGTTATTCTTTAATCGCGGTAATTACCAGGTTGCCGCTGTCCAGCGGGTGGAATTCATCTCCGCCCATGCTCCCGTAGATTTGAACGTCCATAAAACCGGCGTGTGCGACTCTTTCGCGCAAGTCGTTCATTAATTGCGGATACAGCCGCGTGCTGGTCACGCTGCTGCTCCATTCCCCGTGACCCCTGCGCTTCAGGGTGACGATATTAAAACGGATCAACCCATCGGGTTCGAAGTCGTAAAAACGCTGGAACAGCCATTCTTCGCTGCCCTCGCTGTGAGCCTGGGGTTCCATCCAGCGCTCCATGGCTGACATAACGGCATCGAAATTGCGGTTCTGGATGAGCAGCATCCCGCCCGGGCGCAGGCAGGCAGCGAAATCTTTGAGCGCGCTGGTCAATTCTTCCAGGCTGAGAATGTGCGGCAGCGAGTTGCCCAGGCAAAGCAGCAGATCGAAGCGCTGTCTTCCAAAGGCACGTTCGAGTTCGCCAAAACCTGCGGTTTTTAATTCGATGCTGACCCCGGCAGCCTGGGCGTTCAACCGGCTCATTTCCACCATTTCCGGCACCAGGTCGGCCCCGCTGAGGTGATGACCGAGCTGTGCCAGGGCAACCGCGTGCATGCCTGTCCCGCAGGCGGCATCCAGTATATCCAATGCTTGGTCTGCTGACGACCGCAGGCTGGCAATCTGTTTCTCAATGAACGGGAGTTCATAAGTGAGGCGGTTCTTCCAGTTCACAAAACGGTCGTAATCAGCCGATAAAGTCTGGTACATCATCTTCTCCTCTTGAACGTGTTAATCCTTAATTTGCAAACGTGGGATCCAGCGCGGTACGCTGTGCAGGTATTGGCGGTAGGGTTCGCCAAAACGTTTGAGCAACGAGGGTTCTTCATAAAGAACAACAAAAAAATGCAGCATGGTCAATACCGCGGCAGCGTAGATCAACAGATGCCACGAAGCGAAGAGCAGGGCTTCACCGAGAATGACGCTGACCGCACCGATATACATGGGATTGCGCACAAAACGGTACAGCCCCCTCGCCACGAACTCTTTGGGTGGATCAAACGGCGCCGGAGTGCCCTTGCCGAAGCGGACGAAGGCCTGGCTGACCCAAGAGAAACCGTACACGCCCAGGATCATGAGCAGGATTCCGAGCATACGCAAGGAGAGGCTGGGGATCATCTCCAAACCTGAAGGTCGAAGAATAAAGTACGGAATGAGGAAACAGGCCACCCCGGGCACAAGAACGGTGAGAAAGAGTGTTTTTATCCAAAGCATAAGATCACCTCGAATCTGCAAACCTTAAACAGTTTACAACAAAATAATCACAATTAATAATCGAAGTTCTGGATGCCTGTTTGGGTGCCTGGTAATCATTAACATCTATATTGAACTCTTCTAACGTGCTGTCGGCAGAATAAATATATGGAGGATATGAATGAAACGAATCTGGTTCTATTTGATGCTGGTCTTGTTCGTAGTCATAGGCATTGGTTATGGATTCCTGCGGGAAGTGCTGCGGGGCGTGACAGCGCGAACATTCGATCCCTTGCTTATCATTCTTTTCGAAATCTTCTCGGCATTGATCTTCATGGCTCTTTTGCTTTGGCTTGCATTCTACTTGTCAAGAAATGGCATGTCGAAACCGCTAGCGCTCCTTCAAATCGTTGTTGGAACATTGCTGACATTCTGTCCGTTGATCCGTCATACCGGCATTGTACCCATGGACTTCGATTTTCTCGGTAGAATGAATTATCCCGGGTTTTCACTGGTCACCGGCTCTTTCCTGCTGATTTCAGGGATCGTATTTCTTATTCACCCAGTACAGCCCCAAAGGTAGGAAATTCAGGATACGAAAGCCTACCCGTAAACCTTACCGGACATCCATCGCATTGATGGGTGGTTGTCCTTTTTCAGCCATCTCCCTTTCGAAAATATGGTTGCAGAATTGTGAAATTCACTCATAATTGTAAAAAGGAAAGAGAAATGGAGAACCTGGAAATCCCCGCGCTTCTTAATTCAAATTATCCATTCTTCGGCTGGACGGGCTGCGTGGTCATCTTTTTGGCGTCTTTGATCACAGCGCTGGCATACCGCGGCAGGGATGGGGAGCGATACTCCGTTCGCAATCACTATATCTCCGAACTGGGCGAGGTGGGCGTTTCCAGGCTGGCATGGTTGTTCAATATCGGGATGATCATCGGCGGAATATTCTTTGTGCTGATGATGTTGGGTTTGGGTCTTCGGCTGGGCAGCGCTTGGGGCATCGCCGCCATGATTTCCGGCAGCATCGCCGGGATATTCTGCGCCCTGGTGGGTGTTTTTCCAATGGACAACATCAAACCGCACTCCTTTGTCGCCATGTCCTACTTCCGCATGGGATTGCTGACAGTCACTCTCTTTACGATCACAATTTTTGTCCAGCCTGCGGCGAACCGCGCAATCCCGCTTTACGTCAATATTTTTGGCATCCTGGCGTTGATCTCCTATGCCGTGTTCCTGGTTGTCATCGGTCGGGCGGTGCGAAAAAACAAGCAAGAGGTGGACGTTCTGGACATCGCCGAAACCAAAACACGCCCCAAATTCTGGCTGCTGCCTTTCCTGGAATGGATAATTTTCTTTTCCACCCTGCTCTGGTTCCTGGTACTTGCAAGCAGTTAATACAGTAGTTTCATATAGGAACTTCCCCCAGTGGATTTCGTCTTAATATCAAGTTAAGGATAAGCGGAGGGAAGAATGACAAAGAAGTTACTGATTGTTTTGGTCTTGAGCGTTATTTTGCTGGGCTTATCTTCCTGCGGTTCTTCAAAGGTCAAGGTGGGGGAGGAAGCCAACGGGCAGACCATTGAATTGTCCACTGGGCAGAAACTGGAAATCCGGTTGGCGGGCAACCCCACCACAGGCTTTAACTGGGAAATCAGCGAGATCGATGAGTCTGTGATCAAGCAATCTGGAGAAGCGCAATACAAATCAGATTCCAACCTGATCGGATCCGGAGGAGTGTTCACCTATACCTTCGAAGCCGTTCAATCTGGAACGACAACCATAAAATTGATCTACCACCGCAGTTGGGAGAAGGACATCCCGCCTGAACAAGAATTTGCGATC